>NZ_JBHWWZ010000046.1:0-37638 GCF_042730275.1 Rhodococcus sp. NPDC060086 | reverse complement strand
ACCCCGAGACCAACGAGGCAAAGATCCGACTGCCACACCGACCCTCGACCACACTGCTCGTCGACACCCGACACGACCCGAAGGGGGTCCGGGGGCGGATCGCCCCTGGTCAACGCCGAAAACGCGACTCGGCGCACCGAACCGGGGGACGATTCCCGAGTTCGATGCGCCGAGGTGAGATTGACAGGCATCAGACGTGGACGTTTTTTGATGTCGGTCTGATTTTTTGTTGATTCCGATTTGACGCTGAAAAGTTGATATTCCGATGTCGTTGTGATGCTCAGACGGTGACGGAAGTGTCGGCCTCGGAGAGCCAGCGGTAAACGGTGGCGACGGAGCGGTCGACTTCTTGGGCGATGACGGGCACGTCCACTCCGGCCTGGCGTCGAGTCAGTGCCCACTCGCGACGTTCCTCGTGGGAGTGGAAGGTCGGGATGGGGGTGGCGTCGAGGTGCGCGCCGGGTAGGTGGGGCAATGGCACCTCGAGCTGTCGCATGAGAGCACCAGCGGTCGCGGTGCGAGTCGGTTGCGCGGCTGGGGTCTCGTTTGCGGTCTCGGCGGCGGCACGGTTCTCGGTGATGGTCGTGACGTGAGTCGTGGGTGCGGTCGCGTTCTCGTGTGCGGTCTCACGGCGCGGCTGTGTCGCGGGCGCGGATTCGATGTGAGTCTCGGCGGGGTTCTCGGTGGGTGCGGCGGTGCGACGGCCGAGAACGGTCAGCGCGTGGGTGGAGGCGAGCAGTGAGATCGGCGGGAGTGTGGCGATCACGGCGGCGAGAACGGAGTTGAAGCCGGGGGTCGTGGTGAGAACGGCGTGGATCGCGTTTCCTGCGATCGAGACGGTGGCGGCTCCGATGAGAATCTTCCAGAAGAATCGTCGCGCCCGGTGGTCGTGCCGTCGGGAGACGACTCCCATCGTTGCTTGCAGGATCGTTCCGTCGACGATGACGGGGAACAGGAAGGCGATCTCTCTCGGTTGGCCGGCCTGGATGCACAGGTCTCGCAGTGCGAGGAAGCTGAGAATGAACGCGGCCGCCCCGATTCCTACGGTGATGGTCACGCCTGCGAACCACATGGATCCGCTGACGGCTGTCACGTTCTCGGGCGCTGAGGCGTTCTTGTTCTTGTATCGCTTCGTCCACTTCATAGTTCCCATAGTAACAATGAGAACCATGATATGAGAAGGGGTTTCTCAGATGAGAGTCGCAGGTCACGACCGGATCGAGTCGGCAAGGTGAGATGAGAGACGACTGCGCCCTGGCTGGTTCTCGGGGGAGCCGGTCGGGGCGCGTGATGGTTCTTATCGTTCGGGTCGGCGTCTCGCGATGCCGCAGGACCGTCGCTTCGAGTGACGCTGTTTGATCTGTTGATGACCGTGATGCGGGTGCTTTGCGTAAGAAGGTAGCCGGCTTGGCCCGCGACTGACTGGATGCTGCACGCCTCAGAATGCTCCGTGGTGAGCCACCCGTAGATACGCTCCGATGTCGGTCAGAGGGGGCAGACGCACTCGCTCCCACCCAGGGCCGGCGATGCGGCAGCACGTTCGAACAGCATCGACACCAGCCCGGCAGCGAACTGGTCCGGCTCCCGAATATCCATCATGCCGCCCGGAAGAAAGAACCGGCCGACGCGCATCTGCTCGTCGGTGGGGAACTGCATCTCGAGACGGTAGCAGCGACGGAACCGGGTCCGGAGGAAGGTGAACGCGACGGTGGTCTCGCGGACCCATTCGAGCGCAAGTGGACGGAGATCATCGCGGATCACCCCTTTCCTGGACAATGCGGCCTGGGCTGCGGCGAACGAGGCCCCGAGCCCGGAATCCTCCGGTGGCGGCTGGAGGCGAAGATCCCAGTAGGTGCCGCGGTGATCCATGTGCGGCTGATAGAACCGGTTGTTGAGCGAGCGGTACTCCTCGACGAGACGGTCCGACTCGACCGTGCTCCGGTACACGATGTAACTGCCCGGGTGGTGACTGGCCCGCTTCTGCCAGTCGAAGTCCGGTGGAGCGTCGATCTGCGTGTTTTCGGCCGAGAAGAACACTGCCACCTCGAAACGCCGATCAGCACGGTCGCGATCGGGGGCATAGAGGTAGAGCGGTCCGAGACTCACCGGTGCCGTGGACCGAACCACATGAACGGCCTCGAGGGGCCGCAGTGCGGTGCCGAAGATATGGAACCGCACCATGCGGTTTCTGTGTGCGGGGATGAAGGTTCCGTCGTCGTCGACGAACCGGTAGTCCACCCACACGGTCACCGGCCGGCCCGCGACCTCGACCGCATACCCGTGTGTGGGGGGACTGAGACGGCCGTCGAGGATCGCATGCACGTCGATTCCGTCATCACCGACGGGAATCGGATCACGCTCAGACATGGCTTCGGTTCCGACAGCGTCGACCGAATGACGAGACCCACGGGTGATAATTCGTCACGAGCATTTGCTCCTGGGGACTCCGCATCAGGCGAAGAGATGGATCTTACCTCCCGCAGATATCGCGTTGCCTGCTGAATCGACACCCACGTAGGTGGGTCTGTACGGCTTCTTCTGGCCTCTCTTGCCACCGGCATGGCTCGTCGCTGGGGTCGCGTCGTTGGCGAAGCCCCGTCCCAGTGGATCGACCCGCGACAGCGGCCAATACGGGTAGCTCAGGAAGGGTCAGTTCGCGGCGATCAGGCCGAAGACGCCGACGACGAATCCCATGAGGCCGCAGTAGAGGAAGAAGCCAGCGCCGAGCCTGTTCTTCTCTTGCCGTTCCCTCTTGGTCACGCTTTTTCGCCGCATGTACTCGCATGCTCCGAAGCAGATGAGCGCCGCGATGATCAGTAGCCACCACAGACCCGTGAGACCTCCGGCGAGGTTGCGGACGGGTTCGGGTGGGCCGTCGAAGCCGAGGTAGGTGGTTCGGGCGTAGAGGTGGGGTTCGTTCACGTCGGTGGCGGTCCTTGTCTCAGGCTCGGTCAGTCGGTGGTCGGCACTGTGTCACGCGGCACCGACTGATCTTGGTGCGTCGTGGTGCGCCCCGCTTTCGGCTCGACGGTGAGAACGGCGACCGCTACGACGAGAACGACGGCGGCAACTGTCATTCGGCCGGCTACCAGATGGGCATTGTTTGTGCTGCTGGGAGCGTTATCGTCGCGGATTCTCGCGCACACTCGCATGGGTGCTTGAGGGGTCTCTGTACTGCTGCCTCATGTTAGGGATTCCATAGTAATAATGGGTTATATGAGGCGTGAGAGTCCCACTGGGGGTGAGAATGGGTGTTCTCATCGTGTCCTCAACGCATGGGATGTGCGACTGAGAACCGGTCAGGTGCGATTCCAGCGGCCGACGCCGGTCTGGGCGGTGGACTTGACTTCCCCGGTGGTCGGGGCGTCCCAGCTGTGGCCGTTGTTGTGTTCGGCTTCGAGTCGTTCGATTGTCTCGAGGACGGCGGTCTCGAGGAATTCGCTGAAGGTGCTCGGCGGGAGGACTGCGCGGGTGCCGAGGTAGGCAGCGCGGATGCGTTCGGCCTGGTCGGTGTGGAACCCGAGTTTGGGGCGCGGTGTGCGTGACGTCTCGGTCATTGCTGGTCCTGTTCTCCTGGGCGGCCGGGGGCGTTGCGTCCGACGCCGGTCTGGGAGAGGGATTTGAGTTCGCTGCGGCTGGGGGTGCGCCAGGGCCGGCCGTCGTTGTGTTCGGCTTCGAGACGTCCGGTGGCCTCGACCAGCAGGTCGGTGATGAACTCGCTGAGGGTGGCCGGGGGCAGGATGGCGCGGGTGCCGACGTAGGCGGCGCGAATCCGGTCGGCGTCGGCTTCGCTGATGTCGAAGGCCATGCGCTTCTTCCCGGTCATGGTTCTCATCGTAACTTCGGTACGTGAAGCACAGCCTCTGCGACGAGTGGACATGTTCGAGGGTTCGAAAGGGAGAAGGCGGGGCGGATACCTGATATGGCTTGGCATGACCTACCCGAATAATGTCTGTATATGGCTCGGCGTGTCCTACCCGAATACTCGATCTTGGTAGTGCACAGTACTCGGCATGGAAACGGCAGGGGAGTCTCTTCTCACTGACGAGCAGTGGGGAAACGAGGTGCTACTGCCGCATCGGCCGTTCGCGACGAACCAACTCGAGCACGGTCAGTACCGAATGAGCCGTGACCAGGCATTGATGATGCGCTACATCCAGCACTCTCCACACGCGTTGCTCGGATCGATCGTCATCGACTGTGACCACCCCGATGCGGCGATGCGGGCGTTCGAGAAACCGTCGGATCATCCGACGCCGAGCTGGGTCGCGCAGTCGCCCTCCGGGCGGGCGCACCTGGGTTGGTGGCTGGGCGACCATCGAGTCTGCCGTACCGACTCGGCGCGGTTGACTCCGCTGCGCTATGCCCATCGCATCGAGCGAGGTCTGTGTATCTCCGTCGGCGGGGACTTCTCCTACGGTGGGCAGCTGACCAAGAACCCGATCCACCCTGAATGGGAAACCATTTACGGCCCGGCAGACCCGTACTCGTTGCGGGATCTGGCGACCATCTACACACCTCGTCAGGCGCCGCGCCGGCCCGACCGCTCCGTGGGTCTGGGCCGCAATGTGACGATGTTCGACACTGCCCGTAAGTGGGCGTACCCACAGTGGTGGCACCATCGTCAGGGCACCGTAGACCAGTGGCTCCAACTGGTTCTTCAGCGTTGTCACGGAATCAACAGCGAGTTCGCCGACCCTCTTCCTTTCATCGAGGTCCGTGCCACGGCGTACTCCATCGGCAAGTGGATCTGGCGTAACTTCGACGAGGGGACGTTCCGGGCGCGCCAGGCAGCACGCGGCAGCAAGGGCGGCAAGGTCATGAGCTCCGCCAAACGGGAAGCAAACAGGAAGCGGGCCACCAAGTTCAATCTGGCGACAGCATTGGAGTTCGCGCAATGAGCGGCAGCGCCCAGGCACAACAACGTCGATCCATCACCGCAAAGGAACTGGCACGCCGGCTCGGCTCGTCGGAGCGCACTGCACGTCGCCTGATTGCCGAACCCCGAGACCAATTCCTCGAACGCGCAGAACGCCGACGCAAGCAGGTGGTCGAACTTCGCCAGCAGGGGATGAAGTACCGCGAGATCGCCGAGAAACTGGAGATGTCGACCGGAGCGGTGGGTCGGATACTGCATGATGCCCGCAAGCTCGAGGGGTAGGAGCGGCTTCCGCGGGAAACAATTCGATTCCCCTTCGCCGCTGTGGTTCTGACCGGAGCGAGAATTTCGTTCAGTAGCGGTGCCAGTCGAAGCGGTCCCCGCGGGTCCGGGTGCGCATGCCCGAGCGCTGGAACAGTATCTGCCGGATCTCGGCGAGAGCGGTGGCACGGGTGTCGTCGCTGGCCGGAGGATGAGCAGCACGCCGGTCGAGTTCGGCGCGACGTTCGGCGGCGCGGCGGTCCTGGATCTCAGTGCGGCGCTCGGTGGGGGTAGGCCCTGACCACACATCGGCGAGGGCACGGAGCTGCCAGCGCAGGAAAGCGGTCGGGGACGCTAGGTGTGGGAGGTTGCGGTCGCGGCGGAACTCGGTGATCTGGTCGGCTATGTCGTCGCCGGTCCATCGGGTGGTGTCGATGCCTGCGGCGGTCAGGGCATCGGCGATCGCTCCGACGTGGTGATGGGTGATTCCGGGGACGTAGTGGCCATTCCGATCCACGCCGCGGTATTCGGGCATCGTGGGACCGAGTCGGTCGGCCAGGCGCGCTGCGGCGATCTGAGCGTGCAGGGGTCGTGGGTCGCCCTCGGCCTTCGTCGAAGCCCGGGCGCGGCGCGTAGCGCGCGCGTTGGTGATTACTTGAGAACGAGAGATACCTGTAGAACCCAAAGGGTTCTCCGGTAGATCCGCATGATTCGGAAACTGGGGATAAACAGAAGAGTTGGCAGTGAACTTGCTGGTCAAGGCCCACACGGAAGCTGCGCGAAGTTGCTTTCCACCGTGGGTGAGGCTGGCTTCGATGCGTTCGGCGATGGTGAGGTAGCGGCCGCGGACGAGCTCGACGGCGGCTCCGATGCGGCGAAGGATCTGGCGGGCACGATCGAGGACGTCGGTGCTGATGCCGGCGTACTCGGCGAGGGTGTCGCGGGCGGCGGTGAGGCTGCGGCCGGTGGACTCGTCGGCGTAAGCGGCGTGAGCGTTGGCGGCGGCGATGAACTTGTCCGGGGCGATGCGGTGCTCGTGGCAGATCTTGATGCCGGTCTCGCTGCGGGCGAAGGTGATGATCTGGCGCATCCAGCCCGCGCGGGAGTCCCAGACGGGGATGGGGGAGTAGGCACCATCGGCTACGCGAAGGTTGTAGCTGCCGCGACGGCGACCACGGCGGGTCTGGGGAGCGGCGCGGCCGGGACCTCGACGGTTGTCCCGGGCGGTGTGTGCGCTCCGTTGAGGGCGACACGCGGGAATGTGATTTGAGACGGAAGTTGGCCCAAACGAGCAGCGCTCGCTAATATGCATAACGAAGACTTTCTGGTGAGAAAGTTCGAGTGGCCCGAGAGAGTTTGGCGACTGGCTCGGTCACATATTCGGTTTGGAAGACCCCTCGCTTGGCAGGCGGGGGGTTTTCTGCATCTGAGGGCGGGCTAGTTGGCGGCTAGCAGCCCTCTCTGGTGGCGTTTACACGGTTACCGCCTTGATCTCGCGGGCAAGGTCCGGTCGACCGGCTTGGAGTGCGAGCAGGTCGGCGACGTATTGGGACAGCGCGACCTTGGCGTCCTTGGCATCGTTGCGGAGCTGTTCGTGCAGCTCAGCGGGGATGCGTAGAGTCATCGCGGCGCGGTCGCCTTTATGCGGCTGTGCCATGCGTAACCCCCCGTTCTTCAAGATCGGCCCGTTGAATCTGACTCAGGTTAGCGGCTGCGAGCGCGGATGTCAGTTACCCCCGTACATCGGCGTGGCGCGTGTCGACTAGTGGGACGGCAGTCAGGGAGCCCTTGAGCGGTGGGAGGCGGCGGTGTGCCTCTCACCGGCGGTGGGGCACACTCTCACGAATGGCGTCACCGCAGCTTTCGACAAGCAGCCCTGCGACCACCGACTCCCCGCCGATTCCGCAACCTCGATGGAGACTGCCGCTGGTGGGTGATCTGCTCAGCATCGATGTGGCCAAGCCGGTTCAGCGTGAGATGCAGATGGCGCAGGAACTCGGGGGGATCTTCGAACGCAAGATCCTGCAGCACCGGTTGATCGTGGTCTCGGGCGCCGATCTGGTGCGCGAGGTCAACGACGAGGAGAAGTGGGCGAAGTTCCTCGGCAAGCCGCTGCGCAAGCTTCGCGTCATCGCCGGCGACGGACTGTTCACCGCGTTCAACTCCGAACCGAACTGGAGCAAAGCCCACAACATCCTCGGGCCTGGCTTCAGCCAGGCCGCGATGCGCGGCTATCACGACTCGATGCTCACCGTCGTCGACCGACTGGTCGACAGCTGGGACAGCGCTGCGGCCGGCGGCGAGTATGTGGACGTGCCGAAGAGCATGACGTCGCTCACCTTCGACGTCATCGGCCGGTGCGGCTTCAGCTACGACTTCGACTCGTTCGGCCGCACCGAACCCGATCCGTTCATCGCGGCGATGAGCCGGGCGCTCGAGTACATCAATCGCTCGTCGAACGACATCCCGATCCTGCGGGCCCTGTTCGGCCGCAGTGCCAGGGAGCAGCACGCACGCGACATCGCGCTGATGCAGGCCACGGTCGATCGCATCGTCGAGGAGCGGATGCGCTCCGGTGAGCAGCACGGCGATCTGCTGGACCTGATGATGCACACCGTCGATCCCGACACCGGTGAGCAGCTCGACCGTGAATCGATCCGCAATCAGGTGCTGACCTTCCTGGTCGCGGGTAACGAGACCACTGCGGCCACTCTGGGGTTCGCGGTCCATTTCCTGAGCCGACATCCCGAGGTGGTGGCGAAGGCACGCGCCGAGATCACCGAGGTCGTCGGTGCCGACGGCCGGATCGGGTATGAGCAGGTCGCCAAGCTGCGGTATGTGCGGCGGGTGGTGGACGAGACGCTGCGGTTGTGGCCGGCCGCCCCGGGTTATTTCCGCAAGGTACGCGGTGAGACCACCCTCGGCGGCCGGACGCTGTCGAAGGGTTCGTGGGTGTTCGTGCTGTTGCCGCAACTGCACCGCGACCCGCTGTGGGGCGACGATCCCGAGCGGTTCGACCCGGACCGGTTCGAGCCCGCGGCCGTGCGGAAGCGGCCGGCGCACATCTTCAAGCCGTGGGGCACCGGCATCCGGGCGTGTATCGGTCGGCAGTTCGCGTTGCACGAGGCGGTGCTCACGCTCGCGTCGCTGATCCGGCGGTACGACTTCGCTCCGGAACCGGGCTACGAGCTCGACGTGCACGAGGCGATCACTCTCAAACCGCGGGGGTTGAAGGTCAAGGTCTCACGGCGGTGACGGAGGCTGCCGACAGGTAAGTTCCCCCTGGGCAGCCGTACTGTGCCCACGGTTCGGGGGAGGTTATACGTCAATGGTTCTCAACGAGTGGCATTTGGTCGAGACGTTGGTCGACGGCGAGATGTCCGTTGTCAGCTGCGGTGGCGTAGTCAAGGATTGGGCGTCGGTGACCCGGCATGTTCAGCCGGCCCCGGATCTTCCGGTCACGCCGATCATCGACGAGGTGATCCGCACTCGTCGGCCGATCAAGATCGATCTGCGCTCGCGCAAGGGGGCGCAGAAGGCGTTTCACATCGAGGCACTGCCCGTTCTCGGCCCGAGCGGGGAGGCGCACGGCGTCCAGGTGTGGGTGGGGGAGCCCGGCCGGGTTCCCGCCCCGCCTCGGATCGCAGCGGGGATTGCGTGGAGTCTCGAGCGGATGGTGATCGGCCAGACGGTCGAAGCATCGATGATGTCCGGGGTACTTCCGGAAGAGCACGTTCCGGAGCGAACTCCTGCGGAGTACATCGCCAAGGCGGTGAAATTCGACGATTCGGCGTCGTTGTTCGAGCTGGGCATCGACCCGGTGCACGGTCGCCGGTGGGAGGCTCCGATGTCAGTTCTGCACGCCGACGGGCGGATGATGCGCTGGTACTGCTGGGGCAAGGGCCGCACTGATCCAGGCAACGTTGGATTGCGGCTGCTGTGGCACGACGTCTCCGACACGACGACGCCCGAGTTGCCGACGTTGAGCGAGCTGGGAATGCAGGAGATGCTGCGATCGGCGGGGGTCTACACCGGCGTCTTCGCCGCCGACCTCGCTGTGTTGACGATGTGGCTGCCCGATGCCCCGCCGTGGGTGGCCTGGCGAAACATCAAAGGTGGAAACGAGATCGTGCATCCCGACGACCGGCATGTGCTGGCCGATGCGCTGGCAACGTTTCGTTCGGGGGATACCGCCGCTCGGTGCGTCCGCGCTCGTCTGCGTTCCGAATCGGGATGGCGGGCAGGGCAATTGTCGATCAGCCCGTATCCCGGTCCGCTCAGCGACCGTCTGGTACTCGTTCAGATTTCAACGATGTCGGACGAATTCGATTCGGCCACAGAGAATTTTCAGGGATCCGATCAGGGGTCGTCGGGCGGGTAGGTTGGCCCCGGCCTCGTGGGCGTGATCTGGTAATTTGTCTTCCGCGTCCCCGCCCGTGGGGATTTCCCGGGGCCTGTCCACTCGGCCTCGGATGCAGCACAGCCGGTTTCGGCCGCTTCCGCATGGCCTGCGTGAGGTGGGCTGCTATCTCCGCGGGGGGAGCTCAGACGTGGTTATCCGTATTTGTCGTGCGTCGACACAAGGTGTGTCGCGCGTGTCAGACGGGTGCGCCAGGCGGTCGGGTTCGGGTCCGTTCATAGGCGGCACGGATCTCTGCTGTGTCCACTCCCAGGGCTCGAGCGAGCCCTTCGGCTACCGGCTCGCGCAGCGAGGTTTCCCCCAGCTCGAGGCTGCTGAGCGATGCCGTGGAGATGCCGACTTGCAGCGCCAGCTGGGGCTGAGTCAGGCCGGCCTGGACGCGCAGATCGCCCAGGTACCGCTCGTGCGGGGGGATGCGCACCAGCTCGGACATCGGAACATCGAGCGCGGCAGTGACACGGGCCAGACGGTCCACCTGCGGGGTCGCCTGCCCGGATTCCCAGGCGCGCACGGCGGCCACGCTCACTTCGGCGAACCTCGCCAGGTCGCCACGGGTGTAACCCTTCTTCGTCCGCAGCTCGATCAGCCTCTCACGGTCGAATCCCCGAAGAGGCCGTCTCGTCATGCCCGAAACCTTTCCACGAGCCATAACACTGCCCTACAGGAATGGCTTGCGTCATCTTCCACTGGAATAGATTTTGCTGTAACGTTCCGGAATAGAGTTTCAATGAAGGGTTTCGTGGCGAAGGAGGTAACGATCGGCTGAGCCGAGGAGCGTCTGGCCGGCGACCAGCGCGAGTCACGGTGAGGCCGCCAGCAAAGGGAAAACCCCGGACACGTGTCAGTGATTGGCGTCGGTGTCACGTATCCGGGGTTGAACCACCTACGTACCAACCCGTCCGGGCTGACTACGCAAGCTCGGGCACCAGGTCACTGCGGACGAGAGCCCACTTCCTTGTCGGGCGCTGCTGTTCTGGCGTTACTCGACTGTGCGCGCCGGCAACAGCGTTCCCGCGCCTAGTCGGCGCTGTCGACACGTGCACAAGCGGACTACCTCCCCTGTGGTGACCACCCGATCTTCTCGGCCCTGACGGATCCCTGTCTCGCTCAGGTCCTTCACGCATTCGGGATTCGATTCATTCGCAGAAAGGCGAGGTACATGTCCGTATCCAACGAAGATCAGCTGGTTTCCGGCACCGGCAGACACCGGCGCCGCCGAACGACCAGTGCGGTGCTCAGCACCGCGACTCTGGCACCGGCGGCAGCCGGGTTGCTCATTGCCTTCGCGCCGATGGCAGCAGCAGCGCCGACCGACGACTCCGGCGGTGGACAGGCGGGCATCACGTCCCCGCCGCAGTCCGGTGGTGGGCAGGCGGGCATCACCTCCACGCCACCTTCGACTTCTGCTCCTGCGCCCTCGGCTCCTGATCCGCAGCCTGCCGAGAACTTCTGGGTAGCGCCTCCGGCCGAGTACAACCGCGGCACCCGCGCCTACAACCCGCAGACCGGCGGTGGTGTGTCGATGGCGCAGTACAACGGCTATTCGGGCGGCGACAACTCCGGCTACTCCGGTTACAGCGTTCCTGCTCCGCAGGCGCCGGTCGTGGTGGAAGGTCCGACCCTGCCGATCGAGGCTCCGGTCAACAAGATGCGTTTCGGCCGGGTGATCTTCGACCAGCCGAACTGGGTCTCGGACGTCGATGCCGACAAGACCAATCGCACGACCGCAGTGGTCGAGGCGATGGTCACCGACTACCACCGGTCGACCGGCGTGGAGACCGAAGAGGCCGAAAAGATCGCCTCGGCCCAGGTTGCAGGCACGGCTGTAGGTGCAGCGACCGGCTTCGGCACCGGCTGCCTCGCGGCTGGTGTCCCGACCGCACTGGCAGTGGGCACGGTCGCGGGCATCGTCGGGGCTGGAGCAGGCACGATGGTGCCTCTGCCGATTCCGGGGGTTGCTCCCGTGACCTCGGGCGTTGCCGCTACCGCCGCTGGTGCGGCGGCCGGATTCGGCGTCGGATGCGCGGTCGGTGGTGGACTGGGCGCACTCGGCGGCGGTCTGGCCGGGTACGGGGTCGGCACGGCTTACGGCGCGGGCGAGGATGCCACGCCGATCGAGACCGAGGTGCCCGACATCGAGGCCGAACAGGTCACAGAACAGGTCGACACCACGCTCGCGCAGTGGTCGGAGGATCCCATCGGTGCGGCTGCGGTCGACGCTGTGCAGACCTTCGCCACCGAGACCGCACCTGCGATCGATGAGCAGGTCCGCGACTTCGTTCAGGCACAGCCCGGTGGCGAGCAGGTCATCGAGCAGGTCGACCAGGCACTCGACTCGTTCTTCACCGACGCGACGCCGGGGCTGGCATCGCGCCTGGTCAGCGAGGCGGTCGGTCTGGGTCTCGGCGCGCCCGCTCCGGCAGTCGACGCCTGAGTCCAGTCGAAGAGGGAGACGAACCGATGAAGCGGAACGACCGAGCGGGCTCACCTCGGGTGTTCGATGCGACCGCACCTCGCACCCGCATGGTTCGGGAGTCGGTGCCGGTGTCGGTACCGGCGGCCGAAGAGCGCTTTTCCTCCGGGAGAACCGCGTCCGCCCGTGAGTCGGCGTCTCGAGTGGTCGCGGCGGCCGATGCCGGTCGCCGCGCCACTCACCCGACCACGCAGGTGACCACGCGCCGCCCTGTCGGGAAGGGACTGACCTATGCCGGTCTCGGCTTCGCGGCCGTGGCCGTCGTGGGACTGGCCGGCTGGGGCATCACCGCTCTCGTCGGCGGCGGTGACGACGACGCGGACTTCGGTGGCCTGGTCCCGGACATCGCAACCGCTGCGCCGACAGCGGCAGCGGCAGCGGCAGATGATCCGTGCTCACCTGGCGAGGGTGACCAACTCTCCGGCGAAGGGGTGATCGCGGCGCTCGAACACCGCTATTACCTGCTGCGTTCGGGTGAGTCGGTGCGGGAGTTGATGGCCCCTGATGCGTCGTTGCCCGACGCGGCAATGATCCAGCAGGGCATCGACACCGTGCCGCTGGGGACCACGCACTGCCTCGAGGTCACGGCCATCGGGCCGAACACCTACAGCGCGCAGATCACCGAGGTCCGCCCGGATCGGCGCAACGAGTTCAAACAGCGCATCACAACGACCACGGCCGAGGACGGCCGAGTGATGATCCGCTCCATCGAAGAGGTCGGGTCATGAGGAAAGCAAGTCTCGCTCTGGCAGCGGCAGCAGTGACCACCGCGGCCGCGGTGAGCACACCGACGGTTGCTCATGCAGCGGAAACGAACGGGTGTGCGCGCACGATCGCGCTGATGATTCCCGGCACGACGGAAACGTCCGCTCATGCTGATCCGACCGTGCCGACGGGCATGCTCGCGGCGGTCGGTGACGCACTCGAGCAACGGTTCGGCAAGAACCTCGACGTGGTGTACGTGCCGTATCCGGGCGAGGCGTTCTTCAACGGCACGTCCTATGCCGAATCGAAGTCGCGGGGCGACAAAGCGGCAGCGGAGTTGATGGAGCGGTGCCCGTCGTCGACGTACCTCATCGCCGGGTACAGCCAGGGCGCGCAGATCGGCAACGATCTGGCCGTCAACATCGGCCACGGTCTCGGCCCCGTCACTCCGCAGCAGGTCAAGGCGGTGATCCTGCTCGCCAATCCGAAGCGGGGCACCGAGGGCGCAACGTTGATCGGCCCGCCCCTGAGCGGTCAGGGCATCGCGGGGCCGGCCCCGGAAGGGTTCGGCAAGCTCGCGGGCAAGGTGTTCGACATCTGCCACCCGGACGATGCGTACTGCAACACCGATGGTCAGTCGACGCCGTTCCTGGCGTCTCTGGGCCGGATCATCGCCAATCCGCCGGGAGCGGTCGATGTCTCTACCGAACTCGCCTCGACTGCATCACCCCAGACTCCGACGATCACCGACACGTCGACAGTGGCGCAATCCTCCCTGGTCGATGAGCTGTCCTCACCGGGGACCTGGCGCAACGCGGATCTGTCAGCGGTGTTCGGGGCAGCCTCGCAACTGGCCGAGTCGGTGTCTTCGCTCGATGCCGCTGGTCCGACGTCGACCACCTCAGCGGCGAACATCGCCCGCATGACGCAGCAGGCGCGGCTGGTGTCGGAGACTTTGACGCCGGTCGACCAGGCGCGACAGTGGATCGACAGCAATCCGGGCGCGCGTGAGACGTTCACCTCAGCTCCCGAGGGATCGCCGGAGGCGACCACGGCGAGCGTGCTCGACATGCTCGAGCAGGTCGATGTCCCGGCAGTGTTGTCGGCCGCCGAAGCGGTGACCGGGGTGAGCACGGCCCTGCTCGAGTCACGGGCCTCGGGGGAGTCGGTCGATGTGTCGACGCTGGCAGGGTCGGCAGATGCGCTGGTCGCGGGTCTGTCGCCGTTGGCGGCCTCGGGTCCGGTGGAGTTGCGGACGGCAACGCAGGTGCTTTCGGTAGCCAAGCCGACGACGATCATCAATCAACTGCTGGGCGTCGTCTCCGGCGTGACCTCGGTCGACTATCCGGCGGTGGCGGCCGGGTTGCAGCAGCTTCCGATCAAGATTGCCACCGGCGATGTGCACGGGGCGCACGCGGTCGCGGGCGATCTGAACAATCAGCTCTCCCCGCTGGTGAAGATGGCTGCCGGGGTGGATTTCAAGACACTCTCACGGCTGGTGGCGATGGTTCCGGACCCGTCCGGCACGGCCGCAATCGCCGCGCTGGTGCTTGATCTGCTCGGCAACGTCGATGTGATCCGCTTGGCCCGCAATGTCGGCGAGATTCAGGAAATCGCCTGGTCGGTGGCCGAAAGCGGGAACGTGCTCGAGCTGTCTCGGCTGATGCCGGTGGCGGTGGATCTGGCGCAGGTGGCTCTCGGCGTGCTCACCCCGGGCCAGAAGATGAGTCCCGATCAACTGCACGATCCGGGCGATCCGATCGGCTCGCTGATGTCGGTGCAGGCACAGGACAGTGATCTGGCCGGCCTGGGCCAGTCGGTGATGACGCTGGCGAGCAGTGACAGTGCGGCCGAGCTGGGGCAGCTGGTGGCCGAAGGATTCACCGCGGCGAGTTTCTACGCCTCGAATTCGCACATTGCGTATCCGAGCTGGTCCCCGGATGGGAGGGACAACGCGATCGACACGATGGTGAAGGTTTTCGCCAAGGCGATCGGCTGAGGCCGGTCGGTCCTGGTCAGCGGGTGGTGCCGCTGCCAGGACCGGGAGCCTTCCACTAACACGGCATCCGACCTCGGGCGGGCGGATGCGAAGTCACTCACGTGCATGGCCTGGGCGGGCTAGCGACAAGCACTCATGCAAAGGGGGTGAGAACGTGGCTTCTTCGACGACGAAAATTACGCTGGCAGCCAGCGTCGTGGCCCTGATGGGTGCGCTGGTGATGTGCGGCAGCGACAATCCCGATCCGGACAACTGCCTGCCGACGCAGGGACCGTCCCGGTCACCGAACAGCCTGCGTGCTGCCACCGGCAAGAAGGTGCAGCCGATGGTCACCGGCACCTACACGTTCACCTCCGGTTTCGGCCCGCGCTGGGGTACCTCGCACAACGGCATCGACCTGGCGGCGCCGATCGGTACGCCCTTCTATGCACCGATCGACGGAATCGTTGTTGCAGCAGGAGATTCCGGCGCGAGCGATGAGAACGGTTTCGACAACTGGATCATCGTCGACTCGGCCACCGCGGACGGGTCGACCATCTCGACGGTCTACGGGCACATGCTCCCGGACGGTGTTCTCGTCTCCGTCGGTGACGAGGTGCGCGCCGGGGATCTGATCGGCCTGGTCGGCAACGCCGGAGGTTCGACCGGACCGCACCTGCATTTCGAGGTCTGGCCCGGCGGCCGACTAGACGGTGGATCTCCGATCGACCCGATGCCGTGGCTGGCCGATGCGTCTGAACTCGACGCCCCGCAACAGCGTCCGACCTCGCCGAATGTGCAGCTGGTCGCGGCCGAGACTCCGCTCGGTGCCGGTTGCACCGGCCTGACGCGCCCCGGCGGACGCTCCCTCGCGCCGGGATCGGTCCCCGAGGAGTTCCGGGAGTGGATCGTCAAGGCGGCTCAGACCTGCGAGGCGATCGACGCTCCTTTGCTGGCCTCCCAGCTCTACGCCGAGAACCAGTTCCGCTACGGTCCCTCCTCGCCGGTGTCTCCGGCGGGGGCACGCGGGCCGGGGCAGTTCATGCCCGCAACCTGGGCCTCGATCGGCCAGGACTACGACGGTGACGGCGTGGCCGACGTGAATTCCATCGGTGATTCGGTGATGGCGATGGCCGTCTACGACTGCCAGATGTGGGAGCAGACGCAGCAGTGGCTCCGCGAGGGAAAAGTTTCAGGTGACGGCACCGAGTTGATGCTCTCGGCCTACAACTGCGGGCCGGGCAACACACTCGCTTCCGGCGGGGTGTGCGGCAACGCGGAGACCACGAGCTACGTCCGCAATATCCTGGCCGGCCGCGCTGACTTCGCCGGTGTCGACCAGCCTCGGCCGCCGTCGGTGAGTGGTTCGCGGGTGGTCGATGCAGCACTTGGATGGCTGGGCACCGATTACGCCTGGGGCGGCGGGGATGCCACCGGCCCGACTCGCGGCATCGCCGATGGCGGTGTCGCCGATGAGCACGGCGACCACAACAAGGTCGGCTTCGACTGCTCGGGCCTGGTCGTGTACGCGGTGGCGCAGGCGACGGACGGAAGAATCGTTCTGCCACACCAGGACTCCGCTCAGGTCAACGATCCTCGGGGGACGCCTGTAACCGAGGCGGCGGACTTGCAACCCGGAGACATCGTGCAGCCCTACCCCGGCCACGTGTGGATCTGGATGGGGGACAACAAAGTTGTCGAAGCGCCCCAGTCCGGAGAGAAGGTCCGGATCACCGAATGGACGCCCCAGAAACATGTCAGAGCAATCCGATTTAATTGATGCACAACGGATTTCATACGCCAGAACATCGGAAACGATGACACACCAGGAAGGGAACATCACACCGTGAGCGAAGAGTGGGACAAGGCGGAATCGGCCGTCCGCACCCTCGGATCGACCCGGACAGTGCAGGCGATGACGGCCTCGGACCTGCGGGCTTGGGCTGCGGAGAACAACCTGATGACGCGCACTCAGTGGCCGAAGATCAAGCGCGAGCTCTACAAGCAGTTCGATGTGGACTACGACGCCCTGCGAGAACGCGAGCAGCGTGAACGGGCCGAAAAGCTGGCCGCGGCCGCGGCATCGGCTCCGGTGGTGTCTTTGGCCTCGGCCGGCGACGAACGTGGCTCGTTCGCCGTCGTCGGCGATGCCGACACCAGCGATGTCGCCTGGTACGGATCGTTCCACAAGGACGATCGGATCTTCCGGCCCGGCGATCAGGACTCGGCGGATGAGGCCAGCGCCGGTAAAGCCGTGTTCCTCGCTGCGAAAGTCCGCGACCATCTTGAGGTCGAGGCGGTTCGGTTGCGTCTGCGGGTGAGCAGTGAACGCATCGACGGGGTGAAACTGGCCGATCTCGCGGCGAAAAAGCAGGTCATTCTCGATCTCGAGGTGACGCCGACCGGCAATCCGGCCGAGCAGTGGTGCCTCGAACCGGGCTACGGCGAATGGCGGGCGATCCGCCTGTCGGATCTGGTGGTGGCCGAATGATCCGCCGACTGGCACTGATCGGTGTCCTCGCCGGAGCCCTAACGGTGGCCGGATGCAGCTCCGAGACCGACCAGGACCAGAGCACTACGAACTCGTCGGCACAACCGTCGTCGACGGAGGCATGGCCTCCCACCGAACCGGCTGCGCCCATCGAGCAGTCCACCCCCGTTCCGGCGGCACCGAGTGTGGACACTTCCGATCCGGGCGAGCTCGGCCGCACGGTCGTCGAGACCTGGTTCTCCTATGACACCCGTACCGACACCAATCGCAACGACGCGCCGGTGCGGGCCGCCGATCTGGGCGTGCTGACCGGCGAACTCGACGCGCAGGTCCGCGCCGATGTGCAGATCCCGGTCAAGGCCAGCGGTGAGTGGGCACAGTGGGCGTCGCAGGGCGCGACGGTCACCGCCGTGGCGGTGGAGGTCCCCAACCAGGGACAGGCCAATACCGCGACGAAGTATCACGGCATGTACGAGGTGACCAGCACGGTCACCGATTCCAGCGGCACCGAGATCGGCACAGACGTGCAGTACGTCGCCGTGGTGCTGACCGACAACGGCGACGGATGGCGCGTTTCGTCCGTCACCACCCTGTGAGGTAAGCGTGATGGCTGACATCGCTGACTACAACCACGAACCGACCATCGACCCGCGTCGGCTGCGGCTACGCCCGAGCCGTCCCGCTCTCGAACCCGAACCGGCCCCGGCCCCGGCTCCCGAGCCTGTAACCGAGGACATCGCCGATCCGTACGGGGTCGGAGTAGATGCTCTCGCGGCCGTCGACGAGCCGATCGCGCCGACAGCAATGCCGTCCACCGGGCACGGCGCACTGTTCGACGAGGCCGCCTCACCGGCACTTTCTCAGCCTGCTCAGTGGGGTTGGCGGGGTCGGATCAATGCAGCTCTGGGAACGAAACTGGCCCCGAAGGCGGCATCGGCAGAGACCGGCCACCGGGCGGCGGTCGAAGCGATCCAGCGAACGCTGCCGGGTTCGGGCACGGTCGCTGTGGTCAACACCAAGGGCGGAGCCGGCAAAACTCCGACGTCGATTGCCCTGGCAGCGATGCTCGGTAAGCATCGCGGCCGCGGGGTCGTGGCAGTGGATATGAGCGAGGCCGGCGGCACCCTCGGCATTCGCGCAGCGCGCACCGCACCCATCGAACGCACGGTGTGGGATGTCCTCGACAACGCATCGCGGCTGATGTCGGCCGACGTCGAGGCGGGGGAGCTGGCGGCGTATCTGCGGCTCCAGCCCACCCACGACGAGATCCTGGCCGGGGACACCGATTCTTCCTACGACGACATGCTCGGCGAGGACGAGTGCGCGGCGTTGGGCGCGGTGCTTCGTCGCCATCGCGACCTGTTGATTATCGACACAGCCACCACTCCGCAGGCCGGGGCATGGCAGTGGGCGGTGCGCCACGCCGACGTGCTGGTGGTGCCGCTGCCGATGCGCCGGGACATGGCGCAGCACGCGTACGCGATGCTCGACGGCCTCCGTAAGCGGGGGTTCGAGCATCTGGTGCGCTCTGCGATCGTGCTGCTGTGCGCGACACCGGGGTCCGATCCGAACCTCGAAACTGCGATTGTCGACGAGTTCGACTCTCTCGGTGTGCAGACCTACGTTCGGGTCCCATTCGAGCCGGTCTTCGCCACCGGTGAGCGGATCACGCTCGAGGCGTTGTCGCAGAGTTCGATCATCGCGTGGACGAATGTCGCGGCGATGGTGACCGATGCGCTAGCCGAGGCCATCGTCGAGCGGCAGGCCGGACTCCGGCAGCAGGGGGTACCGGCTCCGGCGATCGCCCCGGAACCGGCTCCGCCGACGTTCGCGGCGGACGTTCCGAGCTTCGTAGCGCCCCAGCCGGCCCCGGCTCCCGAGTCGGTTCCCGCAGCTGAGCCGCCCCCGGCCCCGGTAACCGAACCCACTGCCGCTCCTGCTGTCCGGGTGCCTGAGACGGACCCGGCCAGGGACCTGCCCCTGGACTACCGGCCCACCGCCGAGGCGGCGGAAGCGGCCCCCGAACCGGACGCCTCGAGCGAATCCGCTGCTGAGGTGCACCAACCGCCGGCCCCGGCCCGGCGGCCGCAACCACCGAAGCCGTCGAGCTTCGATCCCTACGCCTGACCTTCTGTGTGAAAGGACTCTCAATGATCCTGTCAAGCCGCCACCGTGGTGATCGGCACGTTCGGTTGCCAGGTGCGGTTGTCGCGGAGGAGAGCGTAGAGAACGTCCACGCGCCGCCGAGCCAGGCAGATCGTGGCCTGGACGGGACGCTTACCTTCGGCACGTTTGCGCTGATAGTAGGCGCGGGATCGAGGATCGCAACGGACCGCGGTCAACGCCGACATGTACATCACCCGGCGCAGGCGCCTGCTGTAGCGCTGAGGGGTGTGCAGACGCCCGGTGCGTTTACCCGAATCCCTGGGCCGCGGCGCCAACCCGGTCCAGGCAGCGAGTTGATCGGCCGAGCCGATCAGGGCGGGGTCACCCACTGCAGCAAGGAATTCGGCTCCGAGCCGGAATCCCATACCCGGCAAGCTCAGGATCACTTCGGCCAGAGGGTGACGGCGAAATCGGGCCTCGATCTCCGCGTCCACGGCCCTGATACGTGCGTCGAGATCGATCACCGCCTGCGCCAATTCGGCGACCAGTTCGGCAGCGACATCTTCCCCCGGCAACCGCACGGTCTGCGCCTTCGCGGCGGTGACTGCGGCCCGGGCGATCGATTCGGCGTGGCGCACCCCGGCCCCGGTGAGCATTGCGGCCAGTCGGGCCGCCCCGACGCGGCGGATCGCTTTCGGTCGCTGGTAGCGGGCCAGCAGCACCACCCAGCCCCGGTCCGAGGAGATCTGCGCGACGCGTTCGAGTCCGGGGCAGATCGCGACGAGTTGCTGACGCAGCCGGTTGATGGTCCGGGTACGGTCGGCGACCAGATCGGTGCGGTGGCCGGTGAGCATCTGCAGCTCACGGATCAACTCGTCGTCGGGACGCAGAACGGGCAGGTCCGACCGCATCCGGGACTGATCGGCGATCACCCGGGCGTCGCGGGCGTCGGTCTTGGCTTCGCCGCCGCGGTAGACCGACGATGCCTGCCACACCGAACGTCCGGACAGGTAGCGCACCGGTTTCCCGGCGTCGGCCAGCACAGTCAGCAACAAGGTGACGTAGGCGGTGGTCAGATCCACCGCCCACGACACCGTCTCGGCGAGTGCGTCGACCTCGGTGATCACCGCACGGATCGTTGCTTCGTCGTTGTCGCATCGCCGCGACAGCACCACCGTCCCGGAGGTGTCGAGTACGCATATCCAGTGGTGTTCTTTGCCGACGTCGACTCCTGCCCACAGTTGCGAACCGGTCATCGGATTTCCTCGTTTTCGCTTGTGTTCCGGCCTGGCCCCGATGGACGCCTCCGCCGGCATTTCCTTAAACAAGCGATCATTCGCAGATCTCAATCAGCGGTCCGAGGTGTCCAGACAGGTCGGGTGGCCAGTCCTTTCAAGCCCCACTCGAGAGTGGGCAAACCTTATGCAGCCTCGCCCGGCCCGCCCGGGTTACAGCTCAACGTAACTCTCACGAAGTAACTGCACCTACGAACTTAAGGACCCCTGTGATGTCTCGCAATACCTCGATGCGGTCGCTACCTCGTAGCGTGGCCCGTGCTGCGTCCCTGCTGTCGGCCACGATCGGCACGGTGTTGCTCACCGCCGGCACCGCCTCGGCTCAGACCGACAATCCACTCGACGGAATCTCCCCTGATCTGGGGGTGTTCGGTCCTACGTTCCAGAGCACCTGGTCGCGGATTGCGGGCGGTATCTGGGGTGCGGTCCTGGCGGTATCCGCAGTCAACCTGATCATTTCGCTCTACAAGATCCGTAAGGCTCGCGCCGGGGGCTACCAGAGCGAATTGAGCGATTCGATGGATTCGGCCAAGACCGCTGGTGTGGCGTTCGGTTGCGTGGCCGGAGCCGGGATCATCGTCGGCGCCATCTTGTTCGTCGTCAACGGCTGATAGCCGATCTACCAGCGCTGTTAGGAGAATCAGATGGCACCCGATTTCAGCTCGATCAAGCCGGGCTCCCAGCAATCGCCCTCGGCAACAGCAGCACCGACGCCGACATCCTCGGCGAAGACGGCAGAGACCAAAGGATGGAAGGCAGCGTTCGACAGACTGCCCTCATGGTTCAAGTACGGCCTGGTGATCCTGCTCGTGGTGACGATCCTCGGGATCATTCTCGCGGGGCTGAGCGGCGGTAGCTCGGAGTCCGACACGGTGCGGACCGGGCACGGTCCCAACTCGATCACCAACGGGATTCCGCATGGCTATGACCGCACCGAAGCCGGAGCACAGACCGCAGCAACGAACTTCGTGCAGGCCGCAAACCAGGTCTCTCTCGGTCGAATCTCTGCCGAGGAAGCCAAATCGGCCCTCGTCGGTAGCAACGCCAGCGATGCGCTGCTGGCAGTCCTTGACGAGAGCGTGACTCAGGCCGAGGGCACGGTGATGAACGTCCTTCCCGCCCTGGTCAACGTCACGGACTACTCGGATGACCGTGCGGTGGTGTCGGTGTGGGCAGTCTCGGCGAGCCAAAACGATCTGAGCGGCACGGGCAAGGTCAGCGTCCTTACTGTCTGGTCCACGACCACGGTGACCTTGGAGTGGGAGAACGGGGATTGGAAGGCCGTGGATTGGACGTTCCGGTCCGGTCCCGAGCCCGAAGAGGTCTCGTTCCCCGAAGGGGATTCCACTCTCGCCGAGTTCGGCGCGAACGGCCTCTACACCTTCTTCGTGGAGTAATCATGCGATCCCTTGTCCGTACTTTGCTTGCGGTGCTGCTGGCGGTGCTCGCGTTGGCCTCGAGTGCGACGCCTGCGTGGGCGCAGCCGCTCAGTGGCGCCGCCGAAGGGTGGCCTGCTGGGATGCCAGACGAGCTCAAGGAGTTCTTTCCCGGTCACCCGGAGTTCGAGGCGGCCGGGTGGTCGACCGATCCGGCGTGTGCGGACAAGGGTGGCGACTTCGGGCAGTACCTCGCGCAGTACCTCCGCTTCGACCAGCAAATTCTCTACTGGGCGTCCCCTGTGACGCAGCGCATCGCGCAGTACGCCGAACTGATGGGTGTTTCAGAGGACGAAGCGAAGCAAGCGGTGCTCGATGGCAAGGCTCCGACCACCTGGCCGGCATCCTTCCCCGGTGGCGACCCGGAGTTCTCGCCCTCGGCCAAGGTGTGCGCTGCGGATCTGGCGAAGTGGTCGGAGCCCAGCGGGAACCACTGGGGATTTACCTGGGCGGCAGCACCCGACGCCGGTTCGATCGCAGTGATGAAGCAACAGAAGTGGGTCGATAACCTACCGGACGACATTTTCGAGAATCCGTGCAGCGATCACGAGATGCTCTGCAACAGGGCTTATTTCCTCGACTGCGACAAGGGCACCAACATCAGCGAGATCAACCAGTGCCGGGGCTGGAACGCACAAGTCGGAGCGATGTTCGGTGGCATCTGGAACTGGAAAGAGCAGAACACCGACTTCGCTGACCGGTTCCTCGATCTCGCCAGAGTCGGTGGTGTGGTCCTCAAGGCCGCCACGCCGCTTCAGATCCAGCTCGGCGTCGGCCTCGGTATGGCGGCCGTCGACAAGGCCGGAGATGTGGTCGCGTTCATCGCTGATCCGGGCAGCGTGATCGACGACTGGGCCAACAGCACCAAGGAAAGCTCGGTATCGCTGACCACCTCGGTCCTTGAGGGCTTGGCGAACATCCACGAGTTCAACCCGCGGGATGAAGGTTTCCTGCGGTGGTACGCGGTCAGTTGCGGAATCGGGGTGTTCGTCATGTCGATCACCGCACTGTTCACGATCTACCGAACCTCCGCACAGAAATCGACACGAATGGAACTGGCGCACAGCCTGATCGGATACGCCCCGTTGGGTGTGCTGTCGATGATGTTCGCCCCGGCCGCCGCCGAAATGCTGGTCCAGCTCTCGCACGCGCTGACCACCTCCCTGTCCGGACTGCTCAAGCAGGACTTGGAGCAGGCGGTGGTGTCGGTATCGGCAATGCTCGGAGGCATCACGAGCGACACCGTCGTCGGTGGCTCTCTGACCGGCATCGTGTTCTTCGGGTTGTTGTTTCTCGGGTCGCTGGCGTTGTTCTTCGGCATGTTGATGCACGCCGCTGCCTTGCCGATCCTCGCCGGCCTGACAGGTGTCGCGTTCGGATTGTGGGTGCATCCGAACCTGCGGAAGAAGGCGATGCGCCCGATCTTCGTATTCATCTCGATCGTGTTTTCCAAGCCGGTGATCTTCCTCGGTCTGGGGTTCTTAGCCACGGTGCTGATCGACAGCAGCGCCGGGGCTTACGTCGACGGTGACCTCGCATCGCTTGGCGCCTTGGCGATGTCGGCGGTGTGCATCGGCCTGGTCGGATTGGCGCCGTGGTCGCTGCTCAAGTACGCGCCGTTCATGCCGTCCAGTGAGGACTCGGAAGGGTTCGGCGACACCGGTTCGGCCGCCGGTGAGGGGATGGGCAGCACGTTGCAGACCGCGCAGATGGCGATGATGGCGCGCCACGGCAAGGGCGGTGGAGGCGGTGGGGGCGGCGAGGTTGCTTCCGCCCGGTCGGCGGGGGCGGCGAGCACCTCGCATTCGGGCGGAGCCGGGTCGCAGTCGTCGAACGGGGCATCGCACACCGGATCCGGTGGGGCCGGCGCTCACCATTCGGGTGTCACCGCAGGTCACAGCGGCAGCGGGCACGGTGGTTCGAACACCCGCAAGCTCATGTCCGCAGCCAAGGGCGCGACGGGCACCCTCGCGACGGCCGGGGTCGGGGCAGTCATGGTGGCGGGCACCGTGGGCGGTGCGGCACTGAACAAGGCCGCTCAGGCAGCGCAGAACGCGCCTGAGCAGGCCGACAACACGGGAGATCAGTGATGAGTGACGATGAGCAGCGCACCTCGATCCTCGGTTCGGAGATCGCGCGACGGGGACTGATCCCCGTCCCGGAACCGGTACTCGCGGCGTATGCAGCGGCACTGGTTCTCTCGTTGGCCCTCTTCATGTACTTCGGGTCGACGATCTGGACGTTGCTCGGTGTCGTGGCATTGGTGGCCGCGACGTTGGGCGCGACCACCGATATCAACGGGCGCCGCTCGTGGGCGGGGGAGAAGATGCACCGCCTGCGGGACCGGCGGCGACGCAAATCCGGTGAGCACATCTACCGCCAGCCTGGGGATGAGCTGTACGGGGTGCTCGGGGCCGATCCGGGGTGGGAGCTGCCGGTACCGCTCGGCAATGTCGCTCCGCTGGACCTGACCGATACGGGCCTGGACGACATGTTCATCCTCGAGCACAAAACCCCTGGTGACAACAACTACTACTCGGTGGTGCTGTCAATTCAAGGGCTCGCCGAAGGACTCCGCGGCGCGGAGGAATGGGCGGTGACCTCGCAGGCGTTCTCGCGCACGCTGGCCTCGTTCGCGCGCCGATCCTCGCTGCTTCGAGGGCTGGAGATGGTGCACCGCTCGGTGCCGGCCGATCTGACTCCGCACGTGGCGTGGATGGAATCGGTGGTGCGTGCGAATCCTCATGCACACCGGGTGATGCCTGCGGTCGAGTCCTACGGCCAGCTCATCGACGGTCTGGCCCCGGAGTCGGAAGAGCATCGCTCCTACGCCACGCTGATCTTCCCGAAGTCGATCGAACTGCTGTCGGCGGCCGGAGCGGTCGCCAAGCGTAAGGGCGTAGAGACGAAGGCCGGTATCGGCCAGGTCATCGTCGAGGAGACCATGCGGGCGGTCGGCGCGCTGACCTCGGCCCGGCTCGGGCAGGTGCAGGTGCTCGGCCAACAGCGTGCCTGTGCGGTGTTCCGCTCGATGCTCGATCCGTCCTACGCACTCGACGCCCACCGGGGCGCGAACTGGGGCAACTGCTGGCCGTCGTATGTCGGCGGAGACCTGTCGACACGGGTGTCCGACCGATGGGATACCCGAGTCGGGTTGATCCGACCCGGTTCGATCGAACCGATCCCGCTGCACGCTGAATGGCTCTCGCCGCTGTTGACCGGCGTCGACCCGGACCCCGGCGATCCTGTTGAGGGGCTTCCGGCCCAGCCAACAATTCGCACGGTGAAGGTGCGGATGGATTTCGTCGATGCAGTCAAAGCGCGCCAGGTGGCACGCAAGGACGCGACCGAGGATGCAGCACGCCAGTACAAGGAGCGAAAGAAGGGACAGGTCACCGACGGTGCATCGGAGGTCATGGCGTCGGCGTCGCTGCGTCGCCGCGAAGACCTCAAGCCGGGATCGGGACACCACGGGGTGATTTGGTCGATGGCAGTGTCGGTCACCGCACCGGATGAGGATGCGGTGATGCGGGCGTGTGCGCGGCTCGAGCAGGCCGCCGACCAAGCCGCCATCAAAGAGTTCACCTGGTTCGACGACAGCCACGATGTCGCGCAATTCCTCACTCTGCCGCTCGGCCGCGGACTCGCGGCCACCAAGTACACCCGGGCCAAGGGGGTCTGATGCCGTCACTACTGAACCGCAAAAAGGGCGCTGCGCCTGCGCCGACCGCTCCGGAGGTAGATCAGGCGGACACGCCGGTGGTTCCTCGTCGGCGTCCGCCGAAGCGCAACAAGTGGCTCGACCGGTGGGGCTGGTACGAGCCACGCCCGGAAGGGGTGTGGTCGACGACTCGCCAGGCCGAAGCGCTGAATCTGGCGACCACCCGCAAGAACGTGCGGCACGAAGGTCTCGTGTCGGGGCGGAACCTGATGTCGAATGCGCTGGTCATCACCGATCCGTTCGCGTTGTACGGAAGTGAGATCGAGAACATCAACGTCGCGGTGGTCGGTGACATCGGCAAGGCGAAGTCCTCACTGATCAAGACCACCCTGGGACTGCGGCAGATCGCGGCCGGCCGTCAGGTCGTGGTGATCGACAAGAAGCGTCAGGGTGATCGCGGTGGTGAGTACACCGAGCTCGCCAAGTCGCTGGGGGTGCCGTCGATCAGGTTCAAGACCGGCGGTGACGGTGCGCGGTTGAACATCATGGACCCGGCGATTTCGTCGTCGGTGACCACTTCTGGTGGCATCGTGCCGGCCGGTCAAGAAGTGCTGATTGCCGCGGTACTCGAGGACACCATGCAGCGGACGTTGGTGCAGACGGAGATCGCGGCGTTGAACCTGGCGCTGAGACTGGTCAACGAACGTGCCCGCAGCGAGGGCACCGAGCCGATCCTGCGTGATGTCGCCGATCTGCTGCTATCCACGCCGGAGGAAGCGACAGTCACCTTCGGCGAGGTGTGGGAGAAGGAAGCGTGCCGGTGGGGTCGTGATCCGGGCCTGGCGCTGCGGCAGCTCTGCGAAGGAGATCTGCGAGGGTTGGTCGATCAGCCGACCTCGGCCGATGTCCGTCATGCGCTCGACCATCCGCTCGTGCACTTCGACGTGTCCGAACTGCCCAACAAGGGACCGGCGCTGCGGGTGGTGATGACGGTCATCAATACGTGGCTGTCGAATGTTCTCGCCGCTCGCGCATCCGAGCACAAGCAGACCATTCTCATCGTCGAGGAAGGCTGGCACATCGCGGAAGGCTCGACCGGGCGGGTTTTCCGCGACAATATGAAGCTCTCTCGCGGCCTGGGCCTGTCCACGGTCTCAGCGTTCCATCACATCGCCGATCTACCTGCGGATTCTCCGGCTCGAGCGTTGATGCAGGAAGCCGGGATCGTGTTCCTGTACGGACAGGACCGGGTGGACGATGCCGAGCAGACGGTTCGCATGTACCACCTGCCCGAATACTGCGTCGATCTGCTGATGTCGATGCACAAGGGGCAGTGTCTCGTGGTGATGGGCAAGTCCGATCCGGTGCTGATGAAGCACGAGCGGTCCCCGCTCGAGATCACCCTCACCGACACCGATGAGGTCATTCGGGGTGAGGCGAGCACGCTGGTCGGGCAGACCCGGCTCCCGGACACTCTCGATGCCGAGGAATTGGCCGAGCTGGTGGGGGCGGTGCAGTGAACGAGCAGGGTCAGCAGCGGCCGACACAGCCGGTGATCCCGGTCGGCACCGGCCTGGTGGTCGTGGTGATCGGCGGGGTCCTGTGGACGGTGTACGCCGGGGGCGCGGTTGCCGGCCTAGTGACCGGGGCGGGCCCGGTGTTCCCGGAAGGGCTGCACGGCACGTTGTCGGTGTTGCGGGCGTTGGTGCTCACGCCGGGCGATCCGACGGTGGGCTGGCCCGAGGACTCGCGGCCGGGCTCGACGGTCGCGGTGTGGGTGTGCCTGATCGCAGCGATGCTGGCCTATATCGCCGTCGTCCTCGTGATCGACGGGAAGGTTTCGGCACGTCAACGCGCTAAGCGCACGCGCCAAGAAGGTTTTGCGGACCGGACGGAGCTGCGGCAGCGCGGCCTCGATCGCAAGAGCGCAGTGAAAGCCGCGAAGACGAATCGGGCGAGCTTGGGTGATACTCCGGCCCGCAAGATCGACGCGCATCAAGTGGCGACCCGGATCGGCACGCTCTACGGCGAGCATGGCAAAGATGCCGAGGTGTTCGTCCAGTACCGGGACGGCACGCTGGTCGAGGGTCCGACCGGATCGGGCAAGAGCTGGCGGTTGGCCTGGCAGCGGATCGTCGAGTCGGTCGGGTTCGTGCTGGCCACGACCACCAAACCTGATCTGCTGTGGTCGACGGTAGGGCAACGGTTGGTCTCCGGCCCGGTCGAGGTGTTCGACCCCGAGGGCATCACGCGATGGCCGACGCCGATGCGGTGGTCCCTGCTGGCCGGTTGCGATGACCCGGACACGGCGATCCGACGTGCCGATGCGCTGGTGCAGGCTGTTCCCCTCGGCGATACCAAGAACAGTGGGTACTTCTCGACGAATGCAGCGAAGTACCTGCGGTGCTGTCTGTATGCGGCGGCGGTGTCCGGTGGGGATGTGACCACCTTCTATCGCTGGGCGATGCAGCGGCAGGTGCCGAAGGTCAAAGAGATTCTGGACCGGAACCTGCCGACGTGGAGCGTGGAGTATTCGCAGCTCGGCGGCTCGGGATCGGATTCGGTCGACGATGTGATGTCGACGGTCTCGACGCTGCTCGATCCCCTCGCCTCACCGAAGCTGATGGCGGCAGTCAACGTCACCGCCGACGAGTCGGTGAACCTCGCACAGCTCATCCGCGACGGCGGGACGCTGTATCTGATCTCCGAAGGCTCCTACGGCTCGAGCGCACCGATCGTCACGGCGTTGGCGGCGGAGGCGTATTACCTGGCCAAAGAGATTTCGCGGGAGTACCCAGAGGAGAGAATCGACCCTCCGGTGCGGTTCGTTCTCGATGAGGTCAACAATGTCGCGCCCATCCCGGATCTGCCCGACAAGGTATCCGACAGCGCCGGGCGAGGAATCTCGATCTGGGCGTTCTGCCACGGTCAGGAGCAGAACATCCGGCGATGGGGTCCGAGCGCGGGGAAGATGTTCACGACGAACTCGCCGGTGCGGATCATCCTGCCCGGCCTCGGTGATGTGAATGAACTCGAGCAGATCTCCCGATTGACCGGTGAGCGTGAACAGTGGTGGTCTCCGACGCAGGCTCCTCGGCAGACGAAGGTGATGACCGCCCCGGAGATTCGCGGAATGCCTGCTGACCAGGCGTTGATGATCTACCGGGGTGCGGCTCCGGCTCGGGTTCATCTCCCGCTGGTGTGGGACATTCCGCACTGGAAAAAGCGGGTGCTCGACTCTCAAGAGGTCTACAACTGGGTCTGCGAGACGGGGGAGCTGCCCGATTGGGCGTGGTCCCGCACGGGCGGGGAAGTGGTGCTCGGATGAGCGGGTACACACCGGGCCGGCTGTCGTGGCGGCATCTCGACCAGGAACAAGCACAACAGTTGTGGGACGAGTTGATCGAGTGGGTGGAGTGGTTTCGCGGTTGCTACCGGCTCACCGATCGGATCAAGGGCTGCTGGTATCGGCACCCGAAGATGGTCGAGGAACTGACGGCGGCGATGTCGGCGCACAAGGTCGCCTACGAACAGCTCGGCGACGGTCAGGTGCATTCGTGGTCGCCGGGAAGCTGGCACTACCAGGTCTATCAACCGCTTCTGCAACGGCTGGCGGCCAACTCCGACGAGTTCGGCGACTGTATCGACGGGCGCTGCGAACCGCCGACCGTGCAGGTCACGCTGCTCGAGGGGGCGCGGGAGTGGATCGCGGCCGACATCGCGGCGCGGCCGACCCCGGACTCGGGCAACGGGGCGGGGCCTGCGGTGATCGACGCTGCGCGGATGGTCGATCTGATCGACTCGGGCGATGCCGAACCGGTCGATCCTGATGACGAGTTCGGGCCGGTCTCGTATGACGGTCACGTTTGGGAGTGGTCTGACGACACGGAGGGGTACGTACGGACCTAGAAGACCGCCGAGGACAACGAGGGCCGGACCCACCACCCGGCCTGTCTTCGGTGTGGTGGCCGGTCGCCGGAAGTGCCCGCCCAGGTACCGGCGACCGGCCACCACGACACGCTCACCAGCACAAATCGATCTGGAAAACACGGTGCAGATGGATCATCACAGGGTCCTGGATTCATGGGGTCAGAAGGATCCAATCGCATCGTGATTTTGAGCCTCAGAATCTCCCTCAACCTCGAGCCCCAAGCTCCTTGGGTTTAAAAAATGTCTCAAGAGTGATACTGTTTCCGGCAGATGCGCTGGTGGGTGCCCCGGATGAATCCGGAACACCCACCGTGAACAACTAGATACTGACCAGCTGCTCGAACATCTTGTCGAGAGTCCATCGGGCCAGGGCGCCTGCCAGCAACCGCCCGATGAATCCGAACATGCGCTTACGCGCTTCGACAAGGACCATGAAGGCCTCCTTCTTGAGTTGTGATAATGAGTGGCTGGTACGCGAAAGCCGATACCGTTGCACCGGTATCGGCAAGACGCGTATTTCCAGTGGCAGAGTACCACACGCCCCAACTCGGACTTTCCCGCCCCCTCACCTCCGGCATCCCGCCGTCGGCCCCTTGCGGACTCTGCCCTCGCTAACCGAGGAACATCACGGACGCCACTGCCGTTGTCTGCCCTGCTCGAACTCGGGGCGCGGCTGAGCTTCCGGTTCCGGACGCCGGTGTTCTTGCTGGCGGTGCCGTTCGTGTAGCTGCTCGCGCTGACGGTTGACGTGGTTCCAGTCGAGTGCGGCTCGACGATCCTTCGGCCGACCTCCAACGAGAGTGTCCTCGTCGGTGATGTGGTGGGTGCTGCGGTAAGCAGCCGCGTCCGCGACGGCGACCCGCCACAGAGCAGCGTGTTCGGGATCGTCGGGGCAGGCACCGAGGCTCGACCGCGCCCAGATCGGTGCGGTGTCGGCGGTGAGCTGATCGCGGAAGTCACGGTGCAGCTCGGCGATGGCCTGGTAGTCCTCGCGGATCGTGGCGGCAAGTTCGGGGTCGATGGTGTCGGCGTCGGACACGGGCGCAACGACCCATTCGGGTGCGTCGGAGTTCGTAAGGTCGCGTCCGTCGGCGGCGATGCGGTCGAGTTCGGCGAGAAGCACGGTTGCTGGGGCGGTGGCTCCGGCCCGCTCTGCCAGATCGGCCACGACCTCCTCAATGCTCGCTCCGCTGAGGCGGTGGAGATGTTCGATGCGTCCGGCGATGACCTGGGCGCGTTCGTCGTCGGTCTGCAACGCGAGCGTGGGCAGGTGCTCGGCGATGGTCTCTTCGTGCTCGGTGAGCCATGCGGTGTTGTGGCGGGCGATCAGCTCGGTCAGGGGCTTGGCCATGTCGGAGCGCAGCGCGGCCGCGGTGGTGTCGACGCCGTTCTCGGCCAGGCGTTCGTGGTGCCAGGTCAGCAGGTTGATCGGGTCGACGCCAGCTTGGGCGGCGCGGTGGAGCTGGCGGGCGAGCAGTCGTGCAGAGGATTCTTCGGCGATGCGGGCACCGAGTTCTTCTCCGAGTGCAGCGGTGGCGAGGGTGCGAACTCTCTGTGTTTCGATCAGTGCGGATGTGTCGCGGTAGCGGCGGATGACCTCGCCGATGCCGGTGTCTGCGGCCGCGGCGCGGTCGGTGGTCTCGGTGTAGCGGCGGGCGCATTGGACCGCGAAGTCGTGCATGTCCGCGTCGGTGTGGAGGGGGTCGCGGATCGGTAGCGGCGGCAATGTCGGGTGTTCGGTGAACTGGCCAACGATGGCGCGGGTGCGGTGGGCGAGGACCGCTCCGATGTCTTTCGCTCCGGCGAGGGGGCCTTCGGCGAGGGCGTGTCCGAGGAGTGTGCGGGTGCTGTGGCCGTGGTCGTGGGCATCGGCGAGGACCTGGCGAAGCTGCGCCCATCCTTCGGTGCCTTCGATGGTGGCGGCGATGTGTTCGGGCATGGTGCGGCGCATCTCGGTCTCGAGTGCGTCGTCGCGGAGGCGGCGTTGGGCGGCCAGATATGCCTCGCGCAGCCGCTCTGGGTCGGTGGCGTGGGCGGCTTGTTCGGCGAGTTCTTCGGTGGCGGTTCGATGGCCGTTGTCGGTGGCGACGACGGTTTCGAGGATCATCCGGCCGGTGGAGACGTTCTTGTCTTCGAGGTGCGGACGCTCGGTGTCGAGGTTGACGGGCACGTCGACCGGGACGTAGATCCGGTTGTCGGTGCGGGCGCGGGTGACGGCCACATACAGCCCGGAGCGGTCCATCCCGGGGGTGATGATGGCGTGGGCAGTGTCGACGGTGACGCCCTGGGCGCGGTGCACGGTGGAGGCGTAGCCGAGTTGCACGTGGGTGCTGATGTAGTCGGCCGGCAGGGTGATGACGCCGCCGTGCTCGAGATGCCGCACGGTCAGTGCGCCACGTTCGGAGACGACATCGAGCACTTCCCATAGGTCACCGTTGCGCACGAACGCTCCGGCCTTCTTTCCGCCGGAGGGGTTCAGATCGCGGCGGTTGCTGCGGGTGAGCACGATGTCGCCGCGGCCTGCGGTGAGTTCGTCGGCGAGGGCAACGCTGGTGGATCCGTCGCTGATTCCGTCGTGGCGGCGCACGGCCTGGACGTGGATGTTCGCTGCCGTGACATCCTCGCGGGTGGGCAGCATGACGATGGATTCTTTGCCGTCCGCGAGGTCGTGGAGGTAGTTCTCGACGGCCTGGCCGATCATTTCTTCGCGCGTTCCTTCGCGCACGAGATCGCGTTCGTAGATCAGATCCAGGCCGGTGGAGTCACCGGATCGCAGCAGCATCGAGTTGTCGGCTTGAGCGGTGTCGTTGCCGAATCGGACCACGGTCTCGAGTTCGGGCGCGTCGGTGCTGCGCGCCAGATAGCGCAGCATTCCGCCGGTCTCCACAGCGTCGAGCTGGGCCGGGTCACCGAGCAGGCGGACGACTGCGCCACGCTCCTTGGCGATCTCGACGACGGCGGCGAGGTCGAGGGTCGAGGCAAGGGAGGCTTCATCGACGAGCAGCATCGTGCCCGGTGCGATGTCGATGCCGGCCGGAAGTGTGCCGGGGCAACTGCCGACGAGACCGCGCCAGGGGTAGGTCAGGGAGGCCAGGGTCAGGCCGGTGACGCCGACCTCTTCGCCGAGTGTTTCGGCGGCGACGGCGGAGGGTGCGAGGGCTATGACGCCCCGGCCTTCGTTCTGCCATGCCTGCACGACGGCTTTCATGCTGGTGGTCTTGCCGGTTCCTGCGGGTCCGATACCGACGGCCAGCAGTGCCCCGGATTGCAGGAAGTGCTCGGTCAAGGTGCGCTGGCCGGCGTTGAGGTTGCGGCCGGTTTCGGCGCGCATCGTCTCGTACACCTCGTGGATCGTGGCGGTGCGGGCGGTGAAGACGGTGGGTTCGCTGGTGGCCGATACGAGCATCGTTTCGGCGTCGAGGATGCGCTGGGAGCTGTGTTTGTGGCTGCCGTGGTGGGACAGCACGAAGTCTCCGTTACGTCGGCGCAGACGCCTCGGGATCGCGGGCAGCTCGACGCGTGGGGTGGTGACCGACAACTCCATGACACGGTTGGTGAGTCGATCGACTGCCGTCCGGTAGGTGTCGAGGTCGGGGAACGTCTCACCGCCGAGGTGGGCCTGGACTGCGGAGACGATGTGTGGCAGTTGCCAGCGCGAGCGCTTGGACTCAAGCTTGGTGATCACGGCTCGGGCGTCGTCGTCGAGGCTGCGGCGCTGTGGCCTCGGGGCGTGATCGGCGGCGAAGGCGTCGCGGACGAGCTGGTCGACGGCCTCGTTGCCGCCGAGGATTTCGGCGGCCTTCTCGCGCCATTCTGCGCGCATCTCGGCGAGTGATTTCGCGTCGGCCTTGCCTTCGCGGGTGTCGAGGGTTGCTTGTTGATAGAGCTGATACATCGTCTTGGCGTCAGGCATCCGCTGGTACTTGGTGCGGTACTCGGCCACGAGTTCGTCGCGGCGGGCCTCGATTGCGCTGCGGCGGGAGCTGAACATCTCGAGCATGTCGCGGGGAATGGCGGCCAGTTCGACCACGGGTTGCTTGCCCTGCTCGATCTCGCGGTGGGTCAGCTCGAGGCCGAGTTCGGTGCTCAGGCGTTGCATCACTTCGGCGTTGAATCGCTGCGAGGCGGCGACGGCGAAGCGGAACATGGTCGATCCGTCGACGGCTCGCCACTTGCCGTCTTCGGCGGCCTGGGTCTTGATCGACACGACGGCGTGGGTGTGCAGATTGGGGTCCCCGCAGCGGGAATCGAAGTGCTTGTAGAGGGTCGCGACGAAACCGTTGGTGTCGATCTGTTCCTCGCCGTTGCGGCCAACGCGAGTGAAGCAGGCGTTTTCTTCGATCCACCGGAGGGTGTCTTTCACCGTGGCATCGACGATGCGCTCGATCTCGATGCGCGTCTCGTTCGGTGCCAGTGCCCACAGGCTCGACACACTCTTGGGCGGTGTGAAAACCAGGTCGTGGCCGGCTACCGGGTGCCGGACTTTGCCCTTCTCGTGGGCGATCCAGTTCCGCAATTCGGCCTCGTTCGCGACTGGCCGGCCGTGCTTGTCCTGGAACATTCCTCCGGCGATGCGGTCGAGGATCGCAGCGGATTCCTCCGGACTCGGGGCGTGTCCGTGGGTATCGGTGTACTCGGCGATTTCGGCCGCGTGTCGGTCGAATAGCTCGACGTTGTTCTTGAAGGTCGGGAACTTTCGCCCGAGTCGAGCGAGCCGGATTGCGTCCTCGGAGGGGACGCCTCGATCGATGAGTTCGGCGATCAGGGTGTCGGCATTCGGATGGAGACCTTCGCCGAACAATGCCTTCATTTGCGCCTCGGTGACGACATCTCCGACCGAGATCCGGTCGGCGTTCGCGACGTGGATGTCGTCGAGAAGGTCGTTCAAACCGTCGACACCGGAGCCGAACCATTCGCCGGGGGGTGTGCCGTGTGCGGTGTAGTAATCGGTCAGTTCTGCTCCACGTTCACGCTCGCGGTCGGCTGTGGCGACCTGACGTGTCAGGTACTCGTAGCCGTCCGCTGCGTGCAGGACGTGGAGGGTCATCACGGGATTGATCTTAGCGGTATGAACGTGCAGGTTGGGAGCGGGATTCCCGAATGTCAGTAAAACTGCAAGAGGTGTGTCCCCTTTTTCTTCTGTTGTTGGTGCCCGGATACGGTGCGATGTAGATCGGTGTAGCCGGCGGTCGCAGACCGCTCCGGCGAAGCGACGGGTTTGGCCGGGCTGCTGGTTTAGACTCGGCGTGAGTTGTTGTAGAAGGGAAGGGTGTCGCAGTGAGTGGTTCGGGGGATGCGGTGCACAACGAGACCAAGGTGATCTCGGCACGCAGTCAGGCACGGTCGAAGCTGTCGGAACGGCGCGCTGAATTGCTCAAGCGGATCAGCGACAACCAGCGCGACCTTGAGCGCGCGTTGGCGTCGCTGGAGAAGGTGGACAAGGCCGCTGTTCGTCGTGATGCGGCGATCGCCAAGGCGAACGAGGAGTTCGAGAAGAAGAAGGCTGCGGCCGAACTCGCGGCGGGCAGGTCGCTGGCGCAGGTTGCTGGACGGGGCGAGACGGCGACCTCGATCTCCGAACTCGTCGATCTGGACGTGGCGATGGTGCGCCGGTTGGTGAAGCTGGCCGAAGAGAACAACGACTCGACGCCTCCCACACAAGGATCGAGCGAGGGCGGCAGTGAGGCGAAGGAACCGACGCCCGACGTGCCTGTAGCTGCTTCCGGCTCCTGATCGGGCAGCAAGCACCGGCGCGAGGTCAGAGATGGAGCCACTGTGTGGTGGGAGCCAGGAGACGAGATCGAACGGAGTCGCTTCTTCCAACGCGTGGTGTACGGACCGGACTTGGATTCCTGTCACCTCTGGGGTCGGTGCACTCGGTGACGACGGCTACGGACGGTTCTGGATAACTCGAGACGGTCATCAGATCGTGGTGCGACCGCACCGTTACGCGCTCGCTGTGGAGCTGGAAGGTGGCCTCGACGACAACGAAGTGGCGATGCACCGGCGTTGTGACAACCCGCTGTGCGTCAACACGGGCGACGGTGATGCCTTCGCTGCCCATGTGGTGCTCGCGTCGGCCGCTGAGAACATGGCGGACATGGGGCGTAAGGGTCGCGGCGGGGGCCGGCGGTTGTGGTTCGGCGCCGACCGTGCCGAACGTGCTCGACGCTCACGAGCGGTGCGCGAGGCGGTCTTGCGATATGGCTGGGATCAGCACGCTGTCGAGACAGCCCTGCACGACGGGGCGCAAGGAACGCTGTGGTAGTTGGCAGGCGATCGTCTTCTGATGTGTCGAGGCGGTTGGTTCGGCCACGGTGGATATTCGATGATGAGAGTTGACCGTTGCACGCGAGTCGGGGCGGTTTCGGAGACGTTAGGGGTTCTTATGCAGCGCAGTGAAGCGGAAGCGGCCTTGCTCGGTGCCGTGCTCGAGGTGATGCCGATTTCGGACCTGGCCCTCGATGCGGCGGTCGCCGGCATACCGGTGTTGGACGTACCCCGCACTCGCAGCATCGACATCTGCTTCTCGGATAAGCCGGACATTCTCTGACGGCTCGTCTGAATCGCACCGTGACGATGCACGGTCGTCGCACTGCGGTTGGGTGTCGTCCCGGCGCGGTGGCGCGGATCCGTGCGCGAGCTGCGGGAGAAGTCGGGCGAAGGGGCTCGATGCCCTGAGCTCGGCCCTGCGCGCTGCGGAAGGTGCGGGCGGGTTCGTTGGTGAGTTGGAGATAGGGCGAGGCCCCGCACCGGTCGGTGCGGGGCCTCGTGGTGTGTTTGTCAGTCCTCGGGGGTGAATCCGAATTCGGGGAGGACGTTTCGACCGGCCTCGAGGACTTCTTGCACTCCCTTGGCGTGCAGGCCGTGGTCGACGACTTGGCGGATGAGAAGCGCGAGCTTGGGGATCTGGGTCTCGTGGGCTACTCCGTTCTCGATGGCGTCGAGGGCGACGGCGGCGCGGACTCCGTAGCCGTGTGCGTAGGCGACGGCGGCGAGGACGGACAGGATCGTAAAGCGGGCGTAGCCGGAGGTCTTGCGGGCGGCGTCGGTCAGGATGGCAACGGCGGCGACGTTGCGGGAGAAGTACAGGGCCACGTCGCGGGCGCGGGGGTTGTCGGTGAGGGTGATCGCGACGGCGACGGCTTCGGGGTAGGTCAGCTCGCGGGGTGCTTCGATGGCGTCGCGCAGCGTCTCGAGGTTCGCGGCGTCGGTGATTTCGGGAGCCTGGGCGCGGGCCTGGCGCGCGTCCCACTGGCGCTCGAACAACACTCCGAGGTCTTCGGCGGGTGCGAGTTCGGCGGCGAGGGCGTCACGGCTGGGGGCGATGGGTGCGCGGCCGTCGATGACTCCGAGGACAGCAACGGTGCTCGCGAGGATGTCGCCGAGTTCGCCGGATTCGGCGCTGGGGAAGTTGAAGAAGGTCTCACCGGCGGTGTACTGGGGCAGGACGGCGGCGATGGGCACGGCCAGACCGAGCGTGTAGGCGTGGCGGGTGGCGGCGAGAAGGGTTTCCTCTGCGGTGTCGCCGTTGGGGTGGATGCTGACGAGCGCGGCGATGGTGGCGTTGAAGTCGGCGGACTCGGCGGCGGCCATGAGCTTGTCGAGAGCGACAACGGCGGTGGCGTTGTCGTGGTCGAGGCGGGCGAATGGGCCGGTCGTTCCCTGGGGATCGAACAGGGCGATGACGAGGGATTCGTTCGGGACCATGCCGAGGAAGGCGGGGATGCCTTCGATGAACTGGGCGGTGTTGAGGCGGGTAACGGGGCCGTTCTCGTTGTTGTTCATGCTTCTAGTTTACATCTGTTTTGATGCTTTTTCGATGTTTAGTTGGTGCTTTTCCGGTGCTTTTCTGGTGATGCCGGTCACACGTTTATAGGTTCTGAACTGCGGTTTTGCGGGTGCATCGGGGTGGTTCGGTGGCGGTGGTGGAGCGGGTACCTCGGTCGGTCGGTGCGGCCTGGTGAACCGGGCGCGGTGACTGCCGGGCAAGGGCGGGTTTT
>NZ_JBHWWZ010000045.1:0-38185 GCF_042730275.1 Rhodococcus sp. NPDC060086 | reverse complement strand
GGGCGGGGCGCCCTTCGGGTTTGGGGGTTTCTTGACCCCCCGCGCCCACCCGGTACCTTTTAATATTTGCCCTGACGCGGAGGGGGGGCTCCGCCCCGGAAAACGGGGCTCGGAGCCACACTTTCTTCGTTCCTGCCCACTCCTTCACCCTCAGTGGGTGAGGCGCTCCCCCGAACGCGGTAGCAGTCTTGGAGCGGCTTTGGCGCGGGGCGCGAGCAGCGCACTCCGGCCGCACGCAGAGGCAGGCCCTGTCATGGCAGGTCCCGACGACACCTCGGAGAGCGCACCGCCGAGCGTCGACGAACGGCATGAACTCGAACGTCTTCGGAGAGAAGTCGCCGACCTGCGCTGGACCGCGGTGGTCATCGCGCTCGTGCTGGTGGGGTTTGCTCGCCATCAGTTCGGTGCTCGCACGATTTGCACGCAGCGAGATTCTCGACACCGACCCCTGGTGGACCGCGGGTTCGTATTCGCCGACAAGATCCCCGGTGTCGACAAGCAGTTCGTACTGTTCGAGTCTCCCGAACTCGTCCGGGCACAGCGTGCTGTCCGCGCCGCCCCTGCAGACGATGCTGCGCGCGGTGCTGGTCACGGGCCTCGTGGTGGCGATCGGCGCCCGTCTGATCGGTGGATCGTCGTCGGCGATGGCGGTTCGTCGTCCGCCCGGTCGTCGCGAAACCGCGAGATCCGACCGACTCGGCCTGACCATCGCAGATCTGTTGTCTCGCAATGCACTCCACTCGATGAAGGGATCAATGCAGCATGACGAAGAGGCGTGAGGTCCTTCCGATTCCCGATCGGCAACAACTCGGACTGATCACATACGACGCAAAAGATCCGGACACATCTTTCCCTCCGATCGAACCCCTGCTACCGCCGGAGGGTGCACCGAATGTTCTGGTGATCCTGCTCGACGATGTGGGGTTCGGGGCCGGCAGCGCCTTCGGTGGTCCGGTGCACTGCCCGACCGCGGAGCGGTTGCAGCGCAACGGTCTGACCTACAACCGGTTCCACACGACCGCCCTCTGTGCGCCGACCCGCGCCGCTCTCCTCAGCGGACGCAACCACCATTCGGTCGGAATGGGCATGATCACCGAGACGGCGACCTCGGCCCCCGGGTCCTCAGGGTTGCGGCCGAACACCAAGGCGGCGTTGGCCATGACCTTGAAACTCAACGGCTACTCGACCGCCCAGTTCGGCAAGTGCCACGAAGTTCCGCCGTGGCAGACGTCCCCCGTCGGTCCGTTCGACGCCTGGCCTACCGGAGGAGGCGGTTTCGAGCACTTCTACGGATTCATCGGAGGCGAGAACAACCAGTACTACCCGGCGCTCTACGAGGGCATCGTTCCCGTGGAAGCCGACAGGGGCCCCGACGAGGGATACCACCTCACCGAGGACCTCGCCGACCACGCGATCGAGTGGATTCGTACCCAGAAGGCGCTTGCCCCGGACAAGCCGTTCTTCGCCTATTTCGCACCCGGCGCGACCCACGCTCCCCATCATGTTCCGCCGGAGTGGGCGGACAAGTACACCGGCCGGTTCGCCGACGGCTGGGATGCGCAGCGAGAGTCGATTCTCGCTGAACAGAAGCGGCGCGGTGTCGTGCCACCGGACACGGAACTGACTGCACGTCCGGACGCTATCCCTGCATGGGACGAGATGGACGAGGCGCTCACGCCGGTGCTGGAACGCCAGATGGAGGTCTACGCGGGCTTCCTCGAACACACCGATTTCCACGTCGGTCGTGTGGTCGACGCAATCGAGGCGCTCGGCGCGCTCGACAACACCCTCGTCTACTACATCATCGGCGACAACGGCGCCTCCGCCGAAGGAACAGTCAACGGGGCGTTCAACGAGATGGCGAACTTCAACGGCCTCGCAGCAATCGAGACGCCGGAGTTCATGGCTGCGATGAAAGAGAAACTCGGCACACCGGACGCCTACAACCACTACTCGGTGGGATGGGCGTGGGCGATGTGCTCGCCCTTCCAATGGACCAAGCAGGTCGCGTCCCACTGGGGTGGCACGCGCAACGGCACGATCGTCCACTGGCCCGCCGGGATCCGGAGCAGAGGCGAGGTGCGCTCGCAGTTCACCCATGTCATCGACGTGGCGGCGACGGTGCTCGAAGCGGCCGGGTTACCGGAACCGACGTTCGTCAACGGCGTGCAGCAATCTCCGCTCGAAGGTCCCAGCATGATGTACACCTTCGATGACCCCGACGCACCGGAGCGGCACGACCTCCAATATTTCGAGATGGCGGGCAATCGCGGGATCTACTACAAGGGCTGGAGTGCGGTCACCCGGCACAGCACCCCGTGGCTGCCCGATGAGGAGCTTCCCGCCCTCGACGACGACGTCTGGGAACTCTACGACGGCACCACCGACTGGTCACAGGCCCGCAACCTCGCGACCGAGAAACCCGAACTGCTGGCGTCCCTTCAACGCCTCTGGTTGATCGAAGCAGTGCGATACAACGTGCTCCCGATCGACGACCGCCGATTCGAACGGCTCAACCCCACGATCGCGGGCAGACCTCAGGTGGTGACGGGCGCCAGGCAGGTGCTCTTCCCCGGCATGAAACGGCTGAGCGAACACAGCGTCATCGACATCAAGAACAGGTCCTTCTCGGTGACAGCGGCAATCGAGACACCGAAGAAGGGCCCGACCGACGGTGTGGTCATCGCGCAGGGTGGTCGATTCGGCGGCTGGGCGCTCTATGTGCGGGAGAACTGTGTGAAGTTCGTGTACAACCTGCTCGGCATGAACGAATTCGCCATCGGCGCCACGGAAGATCTCCCAGCGGGGACGCATCAGATCCGAGCCCACTTCGAGTACGACGGAGGTGGCCTCGCGAAGGGCGGAGACGTCACCCTCTACATCGACGGCCGCAGTGTCGGTGCGGGCCGTGTCGACCGCACTCAGCCGATGATCTTCTCCGCGGACGAGACCACGGACATCGGCGACGATTACGGCATGCCCGTCAGCGATGATTACGCGGGCCACAGCAAGTTCAACGGCCGCATCGACGTCGTACAGATCGACGTCGGAGACGACGACCATTCGCACCTCATCGACCCCGCAGAAATCGCCCGGGTCGCGACCTCACGACAGTAGAGGCCCGCCTGGGGGGAACGAATTGCCACCTCCATACCACGTGACCTCGACCACTGCACTGGATCGGTCTTGGCAGGTCGGTGCGGTGCTCAGGTACCGTCGATGCCGTGTCCGACTACCGTCCCCCGCGCCGCGTGGCTCTGATCGTGTTGGTGGTCGTCGCCGCGGGCGGGTGCCTGGCCCTCGGCTATTGGCAGTGGACACGCTTCGAAGAGGTCGGCGGTAACGGGCAGAACCTCGGCTACGCATTCCAATGGCCGGCCTTCGCGTTCTTCTGCATCTACGCGTACCGACGGTTCGTCAAGCTCGAGGCAGAGGAAGCCCAGGCCGACGACCCGGACGGAGTCCGGGCGTCGAAGCCGCAGGAACCTATAGAGATTCCCGAGGATCTTCTCCCGAGCCGCCCGCGGGTCGCGCTCGACGACGACGCCGGGGCCGACCTCGAGACGAAGCAGATCCAGGAGTACAACGAGTACCTCGCGCAACTCTCGCGAGGGTCCGATAGGAGCGGTCAGTGAGCACCACCCCCGAGCAGGCGTCCGATCAGGCAGCTGTCGCTCCCCGCAACGTCAGCGACGCCGATCGCAAGAAGATCGGCTCCGCTCTGGTGCGGTACCGCGTCCTCGCGTACGCCACCGGTGTCTGGCTGCTCGTCCTCACCGCCGAGATGATCGCGAAGTACATCATCGGCATCGAGAACCTGCCATCGTGGATCGCGATCGTGCACGGCTGGGTGTACGCCGTCTACCTGGTGCTCACCTTCGATCTGTCGATCAAGGTGCGCTGGCCGGTCTCGCGCACCATCGGAACCTTGCTCGCCGGCACCGTCCCGTTCTTGTCGTTCTACGTCGAGCACCAGCGCACCAAGCAGGTCAAGGCCGACTTCGGGGTCTGAGCCACTCCCCTCCACCCACGCTCAACGCGTCGGCAACCGCACCACCTGCACGAAGAACTCGTCGATCTGCTTGACGGCCTTGATGAATTGATCGAGGTCGACGGGCTTCGTCACATACGCGTTTGCGTGCAACCGGTAGCTGCGCAGGATGTCTTCCTCCGCCGACGAGGTGGTGAGTACGACCACCGGGATAGGCGCGAGGTCGGGGTCGGATTTGATCTTCTCGAGCACCTGACGGCCGTCGTACTTGGGCAGGTTGAGGTCGAGCAGGATCAGGTCAGGTTTGGGCGCGTCGACATGAGCACCTCGCTGGTAGAGGAAGTCGAGTGCTTCCTCGCCGTCACGAACAACATGCAGTGCGTTTCCGATCTTGTTGTCTTCGAAGGCTTCGCGCGTCATCAATTCGTCGCCGGGGTCGTCTTCCACCAGCAGAACATCGATCGGCTGACCGGTCGGGGTCATGGCAGTGCTCCTTCGAGAGCCGTATCGGACGCGGGCTCGTCGTCGCCCGCCACCGGAATCGTAAAGCAGAAGCGACTGCCGCCTGCATACGCCAGGTCGATCCAGATCTCGCCGCCGTGGTACTCGACGATCTTGCGGCAGATGGCGAGGCCGATTCCGGTACCGCTGTAGGTATCGCGACTGTGCAGCCGCTGGAAGATCACGAACACCTTCTCAGCGAACTCTTCGGAAATGCCGATTCCGTTGTCGGTCACGCTGAACTGCCACCGTGCGTCGTCGCCTGTGCCCGCCTGCTCGCAGTCGATTCGTACTATGGGTGTCCGATCCGGATGCTGGAACTTGATCGCGTTGCCCAGCAGGTTCTGCCACAACATCACCAGCAGCGTGGGGTCGCCCACGACCTCGGGGAGCGATTCGGGACGTTCGATCGACACGCCGGAATCGTCGATGGCCTGCGCGAGATTGGCGAGCGCTGAATCGAGCGGCCGATCGAGTGCTATGTGCACGTGGGCGTCGCTCACTCGGCCCACGCGCGAGAAGGTGAGCAGATCGTTGATGAGGACCTGCATCCGCTTCGCGCCGTCCACTGCGAAGTCGATGTACTGGTGTCCTCGCTCGTCGAGTTGGTCGCCGTACCGCTTCTCGAGGAGCTGGCAGAACGACGCGACCTTACGCAAAGGCTCCTGCAGGTCGTGCGATGCGACGTAGGCGAACTGTTCGAGTTCGGCGTTGGACCGGCGCAGATCGACGGCTTGGCGCTCCACTTGGTCGTGGCGTTCCCGCGACAGGGTGAGCTCTTCGACGATGCGCGCCCGCATGCCGTCGACATCGACGGCCAGCGCTCGAATATCGGCGGGCCCCTCAGGGCTGATGTGCTGGTCGAAGCGTCCACTGGCGACGGTGCGGGTCGCCTCCCTCAATGTGGTCAGCGGACGTACGACCAGGATCTGTACGAGCACGGCGACGCCCACGCCGCTGAGCAGGAACGCAGCCACCAGCGATGCGAGTACGCGGTCCCGCGTGCTTCGCACGTCGTCCAGTTCGACCACGCCGTCCAAGCGCGCCTGGGACAGGTCCGAGTTCTGGATGACGAACAATTCCTGGAGTCGTTCGAAGGCCGACCTCCCCGCCTCCACCATCGCCACGTCCGCAGCCTGTGGTTCGCCGGGGACGACGGCGCTCACGAGCGGAAGTGTGTACACCCTGCGCCATTCGTTCGCGGCCTGTTCGATGGCGTCGAGGTCGGCGAGGAGTTGCTCGTTGCCGCCGAGGAGCCCTTCGCCTCGGAGGAGGGCACGGAGTTCCTCTGCGGCCTCCTGCTCGGCCGCGCGACCTTCCTCATACGGTTCGAGGAACTGCGGGTCGGCCGAGATGATGTAGCCGAGCGCTCCCGTTTCTTGGCTTCCGAGCGCACTTTGCATTCGGTGGGCTTCGACGCGGGCCGGCTGGATGACGTCCCGTAGATAGTTGGACACTTCCGTGGTTCGCGTCAAGAAGTGGCTGCCGACGATCGTTCCGACCACCACGAGCACGCCCATGAAGCCCAGCATGAGCAGTATCCAGCCCTGCACCGTGACGCGCGAGCGCCGCCCGCCGTCGCGCCGGGTCGCATCGTGATGCTCGTCGCGACGGGTCGCATCGTCACGCTCGTCGCGAACGTCCGCGCTCCGCTGGGTGCTGTCAGGGTCGATCGGTTCAGTCATACGGTTCGGGTCGCTTTCGTGCTCCATCGCACATGGACGACTGCGACGTCGTCGGACAGTCCGCCGTGTGCGTCTGCGAGTTCTTCGGCCCCTTGGATGAGCATGTCGGTGAACTCTGCGGGCTCGAGACCGATACCCCGACGCGCCAACTCGAGCAGTCCGCCTTCGCCGAGGCGCTCGTGCCCGGAGCCGGTGTGTCCTTCGAACAGTCCGTCGGTGAACAGCGTGACGGCTGCTCCTTCGGGTAGTTCCAGGTGGTGCACGGGCCAGGTTGCAACTCCGGGCATGAGCCCCAGCGCGGGTCCTCCCGGAGCCTCGACCCACTCCACTTCATTCTTGCTGCGCAGGAGCAGGCCGGGGTGGCCTGCTCGTATGATCGAGACGGTCCGACGATCGGGTGCCATGGCAAGGACGGTCACGGTCGCAAAGATCCGATCAGCCGCACGCTCCGCGACGAGGATCTCTTCGAGCTTGGCTGTTTGGAGTTCACCGAAGATTCCTGCGAGGACGAGCGTGCGCCACGCGATGCGCAGAGCCACTCCGAGTGCGGCTTCGTCGGGCCCGTGCCCGGAGACGTCGCCGACGAGAACGTGGACGGTGCCGTCGCCGGACTGCACCACGTCGTAGAAGTCCCCTCCGAGCAGGGCAGAGGTGCGACCGGGGCGGTAGCGGGCCACCACGTCGAAGTCGTCCATGTCGAGGAGCGGCGAAGGTAACAGGCCACGTTCGAGCCGGGCGTTCTCCTGTGCGCGGAGGTGACTGACCTGGAGGGCTGCGGCATTCTGTTCCGCTTGCTTACGTTGGATTGCGTAGCGAACAGCGCGACTGAAGAGGTCCGGTTCGACCCGGCCTTTCACGAGGTAGTCCTGGGCGCCGACTGCGACGGCGGCGAGCCCGGTCTGTTCTTCCGCCATGCCGGTGAGCACGACGATCGGCACGTTCTCGGCGTATTCCTGCACCCGCGCGACGGCTTCGAGGCCGTGCGAATCGGGCAGGTGGAGGTCGAGCAGCACACAATCGGGCGCGGTGTTCGCCAGGGCGGCGCGAGCATCCGCGAGCGACTGCACCCACACGACCTTCATTTCCGGGGCGCTGTCGGCGACAAGTTCTTCGACGAGCAGTGCGTCGCCCGGGTCATCTTCGATCAACAACAACAACGGCGCATGCGCCACTTCCCCCGGTCGATGCGCATCCACGACGGTCGTCCCTCCTGCTCACGGCGGCCCCCGGGAAGTCGGCGATCCGCGCCGACACCCTCGCGGAACAATACCCACAGGTGTGACCGGGTGCGTAGGCCGACAACATCACAGCCCCGCACTCGCATCCTTCGGAGGGTTCTTGCATGATGGGCACTGTGAATGAGCGATCAACGGAACATCCCCACATGGGCATGTCGGCGACACAGTCGGGGTCTGTCACGGTGTTGTCGGTGAGCGGAGATGTCGATCTGTCCAGTGCGCCGCTGCTGGAAGAGCACGCGCTCGGTCTACTCAGCGACAGTCCGTCCGGCTTGATCGTCGATCTGACCGATGTGAATTTTCTCGCGTCGATGGGTATGGCGTTGCTCGTGGAGTTGTCGAAGCGTGCCGCAGGCAGTGTCGAGTTCGCCGTGGTGGCACACGGAAACGCCACCGCACGACCGCTCGAACTCCTCGGACTGGGAGACGTCCTTGCCATCCATCCACGACTCGACGACGCTCTCTCTGCGTTGAGCGGCGACCCGGCACCCCCGCCGGAATAGCGCTGTCCGTCTCGACGAGCAGAGGGAACTATGCCGACTCACCCATCAGGGGCAGCGTCGTTCGCGTCCGGTGGAATCTATTTCCACGGAGTGCGTGCGGATCCGACCGATATCGCCGGTGTCCGCCGCTCGATGCAGCAGTGGCTGGGCAATCTCGATCTCGGGCCCGAGTACGAACAGGACGTGGTGCTGGCCAGCTACGAGGCCTTGGCGAATGCGGTCGAACATGCCTACACCGCGGATGACCCGTCGGCGACGGTGGACCTCGAGGCCGTCTACCGCCCCCGCGACCGTCATCTCGAGGTGACGGTCGCGGATCACGGCAGGTGGCGCGACGCCGTGGAGCAGACCGGATACGGGTCCCGCGGGCACGGGCTCACTCTCATGCGCAGTCTCTCGACGGAGATGGTCGTGACACCGAGCGTCGATGGCACGCATGTTGCCATGCGCTGGTCGCTCTGATCAGACCTCGAGCTTGCCGACGTCGGCGCGATCGCCGCCGAACTTCAGCTTCAATTCTCGGCGCGCGGCCCGGTCGCCGAGGTATTCGAGGAAGCGTCGTCCCTCCGCTGTTCGCTGCTCGTCGAACTCACGACCGCGATGCCAGAAGACAGACACACTGAGCCGGCGGCGTGTGTCTGTCTTCTGTGTTCGCGTACTGCTGTCTACAGGTCAGTTGCCTGCGAATGCAGCGAGCGCAGGCACGAGCTGAGCGAGCGCGCGGCCGCGATGGGACGCGGCGTCCTTCTCCTCGGCGCTGAGCTCGGCGGCGGTGCGGCTCTCCCCTTCGGGCACGAAGATCGGGTCGTATCCGAACCCGTTCGCCCCTCGTGGCGCACGCGCGATCGCACCGCGCCACTCGCCGCGCACCACGGTCACGTCGACGTTGTCGCCGTCGGGAACGGCAAAGGCACAGGCCGACACGAACGCGGCGCCGCGCCGGTCGTCCGGCACATCACCCAGTTGGGCGAGTACCAGTGCCGTATTCGCACCGTCGTCGCCGTGGGTGCCGCTCCACCTCGCCGACAACACACCGGGCATCCCGCGCAGGGGGGCGATTTCGAGTCCGGAATCGTCTGCAATGCAGGCCATCCCGGTCGCAACTGCACCGTCGCGTGCCTTCGCTGCCGCGTTCTCCTCGAACGTCGCACCTGTTTCTGGTGCCTCCGGGTAGGGCGGGACGGTATCGAGACCGACCAGCTCGATCCCGGCGATCCCCGCGTTGTCGAGTACCCGCTGCAACTCCCGGAGTTTCTTCGCATTCCGGCTTGCCACGAGCACCCGCGCGCCCATGTCAGGCACCGAACTTCTTCTTCGCAGGCGCTGCTACTACGGGTTGGGGCAGAACCCCGGGGTACGGCAGTTCGAGGGCCTCACGCTGGATGCGGCACAGGTCCTCGATCCCCCCGAACGCCGAGTCGAGCAGCTTGTCGAGGGTCGAACGCGGGAACGTGGCGCCTTCGCCGGTGCCCTGGATCTCGACGAGGGTGCCCGTGTCGGTGGCGATGACGTTCATGTCGACCTCGGCGCGCGAATCCTCCTCGTACGGGAGGTCGAGCCGGACGCGGCCGTCGACGACGCCGACGCTGATGGCCGCGATCTGGCACGAGAGCGGTTGCGGATCGGCGAGGCGACCTGCGGCGCGGAGCCAGGTGACCGCGTCGGCGAGCGCCACATAGGCACCGGTGATGGCCGCGGTACGGGTTCCGCCGTCGGCCTGGATGACATCGCAGTCGAGGGCGATGGTGTTCTCGCCGATGGCGGCGAGGTCGATGCACGCGCGCAGGGAACGGCCGACGAGTCGGCTGATCTCCTGGGTGCGGCCGCCGACCCTGCCCTTGACGGATTCGCGTCCGCTGCGGGTGTGGGTGGCGGCAGGCAGCATCGCGTATTCGGCGGTGAGCCAGCCCAGGCCCGATCCTCGACGCCACCGCGGCACGCCTTCTTCGACGCTCGCGGTGCACATCACGCGGGTCTGCCCGAATTCGACGAGGACCGATCCCGCGGGGTGGCTGGTGAACCCTCGGGTGATCTTGATGTCGCGGAGTTGGTCGTCTTCCCTACCGTCTGCTCGTGTCGTCACCCGAACGAGCCTAGGGGATGCCTCGCGGACGGACTCGGACGACCGACTCAGATGCGGTAGACGTCGCCCGAGGTCACTGCGTGGACGGGACCGTGGAACTCGGCCTTCGCCTCCGCGATGACGTCTTCGCGCGACGTCCAGGGTGGAATGTGGGTGAGCAGCAGTTCGCCGACGCCGGCGCGGGCGGCGACCTGCCCTGCTTCGGTGCCCGACAGGTGGATGCCGTCGGGCCGCATCCCCGGCGCGTGGGTCCACGATGCCTCGGACAGCAGGACGTCGGCTCCGCGTGCAAGCTCGACCACCTGATCGCACATCCCGGTGTCGCCCGTGTAGACGATCGTGCGGCCGGAGTCGCTCGTGATGCGGAATCCGTAGGCCTCGGGGGGATGGTTGACCTTCGTGGGCCTGATGGTGAGCGCACCGAAGCGGAAGGTTCCGCCGTCGCTCAGCGGTCGGACGTCGAGGGTGTCGGAGACGTCGTCGATCTCGCCTGCCACCTCGGCCGATGCGACACCGAGACGCTGCGCGGTACCGGCAGGGCCGTAGACGGGAATCCGCCCGGTGGGGGCGTTCGGGGAGTAGCGGCGCCACACGAGCAGACCGGGTATGTCGAGACAGTGGTCGGCGTGGAGATGCGACAGCAGCACGGACACTTCGCCGGGATCGGCGTGGCGTTGCAGAGCTCCGAGCACTCCCGGACCGAAGTCGATGACCAGCGGCGGGGTATCGGGCGCGGTGAGCAGATACCCGGATGCGGGAGAATCCGGCCCGGCCACACTGCCCGAGCACCCCAGAACGGTCATGCGCATATGGGCCATGCTGCCATGCCGAAGGTCCTCGATGAAGTCAACACCCGTTTTCGTGGTGGACTCACAGTTACAACAATGCTGTGACGTACGGATCGGCACCCGGTGCGTACGTGACGCCGGTCGCTGGGTTCAGCGCAGCGGATCCGCCGCTTTCACCGCCCGCGCGCGGCGCGCATCGGACGAGAGCAGCCAGGCTGCGACGACACCACCGATCGCCCCGAAGAGGTGTCCCTGCCACGACACGAACGGGTCGCTGGGGAGCACGCCCCACAGCATTCCGCCGTAGAAGAACAGCACGACGAGTCCGAGCACGATCTGCCCGCCCTTACGCGTGAAGATCCCGCGGATGATCAGGTACGTCAGCCAGCCGAAGATGAGCGACGATGCACCGATGTGGTTGTCACCTGATCCGGCGAACAGCCAGGTCCCGACTCCTGCGACGACCCAGATGACGGCGGTCGCCACGAGGCCGCGGGTGATGCCGGACGACAGCAGGACCAGAAAGCCCAGGACGAGTGCGGGAACCGTGTTGGCGGTGAGGTGCGTCCAGTCACCGTGCAGGATGGGTGCGAACAGGATTCCCCACAGGCCGTCGCTCGTACGGGCTTCGATTCCCGCCGACTGGAGATCGGCCGGCAGGATCCGATCCACGATCTCGACGACGTAGAGGAAGGCGACGAAGCCGCCGATCCACATTCCGGAACGCAGCCAGGTGGGCCGTTCGGTCGGTGGGGTACCCGTCGGGATGGTCATGCGTCCATTTTGACTACTCCCCGCCCTGAAGGACGAGGATTCTCGGACTCACATCCGAGAGTTCCTGTTTCACCGGCGAGTGCGGACGGGAGGACCCGTGCCGTCTGACATCGCCTCCGCAGGCGTTTCGTGTCTCCGCCAGCCCGGCGGCGACGAGGATGTTCTTCGCGGCATTGATGTCCCGGTCGTGCCGGGTGCCGCAGTCGGGGCACGTCCAGTGGCGTGTCCCGAGGGACAGCACGGCGAGCAGATGCCCGCACGCACTGCACGTCTTCGAGCTGGGATACCAGCGGTCGATCACCACGAACCGGCGTCCGGCCCGCTCGGCCTTGTACTCGAGCATCGACCGGAACTCACCCCACCCGCATTCGCTGATCGACTTCGCCAACCGGCGGTTGCGGACCATGTTGCGCGGGGCGAGGTCTTCGACGGCAATCGTGTCGAACCGCGCCGCGAAGTCGGTACTGGTCTTGTGGAGGAAGTCGCGGCGGGCATCGCGGACGCGGGAGTGCTTGCGTGCGACCTTCACCTTCTGTTTCGCTCGGTTGTTCGATCCCTTCTGCATCCGCGCCAGGCGCTTCTGCTGACGCCGCAGGCCGCGTTCATGTCGGGCCATGTGCTTAGGATTCGCGATCTTCTCCCCGGTCGAGAGGACCGCGAAGTCCTTGATGCCGAGGTCGACGCCGACCGATTCGCCGGTCTCCGGCAGCGGGGCGGGATCGGTCGTGTCGACGGCGAACGTCACGAACCACCGGCCGTCCGCCTCGCGGGAGACAACCACCATTGTCGGGTCGAGCGTGGCGAGGTCGATGTCCGGCCAGGACCACGCCACCCGCAGCGGCGCGGTGGTTTTCGCCAGCCACAGCCCGTCCGTTTTGATGCGGAACGCGGAGCGTGTGTAGTGCGCGGACTGGCGAGAATGCCGGTTCTTGAACCGTGGGTACTTGGCGGTGCCCTTGAAGAACGATTGGAACGCGGTGTGCTGGTGGCGCAGCGTTTGTTGCAGTGGCACCGAGGACACCTCGCCGAGGAACGCAAGCTCCTCGGTTTTCTTCCACTCGGACAGCGTGGCGTCGGTTTCCTTGTACGAGGTCGATTTCTGCTCGGTGGTGTACCGGCGTTGCCGGTCGGCGAGGGTCCTGTTCCACACGACGCGCACGCATCCGAATGTGCGGCACAGCAGTGCCGCTTGTTCGGTGTCCGGGTAGGCCCGGACTTTGTACGCCGTCCTCATGCCCGGCATTTTACACGAATGGTCACTATGAGTAACGCCATTCCTCCCGCCGTGAACGACGGGGCATCCTGGCGAGGTCCCGGTGACGTCTGTCCGGGTGACGCGTGGGTCTGTCGTGGTCAGAGGGCTCGAGCGGACGGGAAGGTGTCGAAGTAGGACGGGATTCCCGCCACGGACTCGGCAGAGAGCACCGCGTCGACGATGGCGCGTTCGACGGCGTCGGCCGCGGCTACGCACAGGGCCGCGAGTACCGGCAGGTCGGGCGGGAATGCGTCGGGTACGCCCTCCGGTAGGGCGAGCTCTGCGGTGCCGGTGGACAGGGCGAAGAGCGTGTCGCCGTCGAGGGGTGAGTGTGCGGGTCGGATCGCGCGAGCCAATCCGTCGTGGCCGGCCACGGCAACCCGGCGACACCCGGCTTTCGACAGGGGTGCATCGGTCGCGATGACGCCGATGGTCGTGTTCAGCACGGTGCCCTTGTCTCCGACTGCGTTGGCGGCGGCGAGTTCCTCGGCGTCCGGAGCCGCGAGACCGAGATCGGCTGCGCGAGCCGTGGTCGTGCCCCACAGCAACCCGGTGCGGGGGTCGAAGACCGAACCGACGGGATTGGCCACGACCAGCGCGGCGACGGTGGTGCCTGCTGCCGGCCCCTCCGTCAGGCGGATACTCGCGGTGCCGATTCCCCCTTTGAGGACGCCTGCGCGGGCTGCGGTACCGGCGCCGACGGACCCTCGCGGCAGTGCTGTGTCGGTGGCCGCCGCCATGGCCGCGTAGCCGCTGTCGGCGGTGGGCCGGGTGTGCCACTGCCCGACGGGCAGATCGAAGATCACCGCACCGGGCACGATCGGCACCACGGCGCCGGGCGCGCCCATCGGGATGCCGCGGCCCTGTTCTTCGAGATAGCGCATGACGCCGTCGGCGGCGGCGAGACCGAAGGCGCTTCCCCCGGTGAGTAGAACGGCATCGATGTGCCGGACCGAGTGGCTCGGATCGAGCAGGTCGGTTTCGCGGGTGCCCGGTCCGCCTCCGCGCACGTCGACCGCCCCGATGGTGGGTCGGTCGGCGACGATCACGGTGCAGCCGGTGGCGGCGCCGGTGCCGGGCTGTTCACCAGCGACAGTGACGTGGTCGTCGAGTTGCTGCCAGTGGCCGACGCGCACCCCTGCCACGTCGAGGAGGGAATCCGTGGGGCCGGATGTCACGGCAGCAGCGCCTGGACGAGCGAGTCCTGCATCCAGGTCAACCAGTGGTAGACGTCGAGGTGCGGTGCGCGGGGATCGTCGTCGTCGAGACTTTCGGGGGTGTCGGCATCGATGCCGAGGGTGGTGCCGAGCGCGAGCCGTACGTCGTTGAGCCCGTACAGCCAGGCCTCTGCCTGCTCCGGGTTGAGCACCACTTTGCCGCCGTCCTCGGGCACGGTCCGCAGGATGACGGCACCGGCAGCGAGCTTCGCGTCGATGATGCTCGGTTCGTGCAGGCTGCGCAGCGCGCCGTTGAGGTCGCCGGCCTCGTCGTCGGGGTTGACGGTCGAGTCCGCGTCGGGTCGGTGGAACTCGGGAAGCAATCGTTCGAGAGCGGGAATCTCGGGTGGGGTCGAGTTACCGGTGCGAAGCCCGGTGAGTTCGGCGAGATCGTCCTGGGGTGCCTGCGCAGTACGGTCCTCCAGCATTCCGAGCACCGAGGCGACGAGGGAGCGCAGGACAGAGGCCTCGTGGCCGTCCATCTCGGAGCGAAGTTTGAGGCCGCTCAGCGAGTTCTTCCGGGTCCACTGCCGCACGTCGGTCGGATCCTCCTGTAGGCGCTTACTGGTCCCGTTGCATCGTGGCCCACAGCCCTGCGGCATGTAGACGTTGCACGTCGTGTTCCATCTTGTCACGGGACCCGCTCGACACAACGGCTCTGCCTTCGTTGTGCACCTCGAGCATGAGTTCGGTCGCCTTGGCCTTGCTGTAGCCGAACAGCTTCTGGAAGATGAACGTCACGTAGTGCATGAGGTTGACGGGGTCGTCCCACACGACGGTCACCCAAGGCCGGTCGACCGCCTCGACCTCTTCGACGACTTCCGCTTCGGCAGGCATGGCCTGGCTCGCGGTGATCACGTGGACGTCGAGGGTGGTTGTCCTGGAACACGGCGCCATGGGTCCAGGGTACGGCGTTCTCGCGACTCGAAAAACCCGCCGTCGTGATGCTCGTTCTAGAGTGAGCGAATGGCTGTCACATCCGCCGGTACAAAGCCGGTGAGCACCGCACTGTTCACGGACAAATACGAACTGACGATGCTCGAAGCCGCACTGGCCGACGGCTCCGGCAATCGTTCCTGCGTGTTCGAGCTGTTCGCCCGCAAGCTTCCGGCGGGTCGCCGGTACGGGGTGGTCGCCGGAACCGGCCGTCTGCTCGACGCGCTCCCCGCGTTCCGGTTCGGCGACGCAGAACTCGCCGTGGCCGCCGACTTCCTCGAACCCTCGACCGTGGAGTGGTTGCGCAACTTCCGATTCAGCGGCGACATCGACGGCTACCGCGAGGGCGACTTCTACTTCCCCGGTTCTCCGGTTCTGTCCGTCCACGGCACGTTCGCCGAATGCGTCCTGATCGAGACGCTGGCCCTGTCGATCTTCAATCACGACAGCGCTATCGCGTCCGCCGCCGCGCGCATGGTGAGCGTGGCCGACGGACGCACCCTGATCGAGATGGGCTCGCGCCGCGCGCACGAAGAGGCAGCGGTGGCCGCGGCTCGCGCGGCGTACCTCGCGGGATTCGACTCGACGTCGAACCTGGAGGCGGCGCGACGCTACGGGGTTCCCGCCGCAGGGACCGCCGCACACGCGTTCACCCTGTTGCACACCACCGCGCACGGCCGCGACGAGGCGTCGGCGTTCCGCAGTCAGATCGAGTCACTCGGTGTCGGCACGACACTGCTCGTGGACACCTACGACATCACCCAGGGCGTGGCCACAGCCATCGAGGTGGCAGGGCCCGAGCTCGGTGGCGTCCGGATCGACTCCGGCGACCTCGGGGTGCTCGCACGTCAGGTGCGCAGGCAACTCGATGATCTCGGTGCTCGGCGGACGAAGATCGTGATGTCCGGTGACCTCGATGAATACGCGATCGCAGGTCTGCGTGCCGAGCCGGTCGACGCGTACGGGGTCGGGACCTCGGTGGTCACGGGTTCCGGTGCACCGACCGCAGGCATGGTCTACAAGCTCGTCGAGGTCGACGGCATTCCGGTAGAGAAGCGCAGCATGGCCAAGGAGTCGCGCGGGGGTGCGAAGCGCGCGGTGCGGTACGCGCGAGGCACGGGCACACTCGTCGAGGAGGTCGTCTACCCCGCACACCTGGAGGTCCCGAAGGGGGAAGGTCGGACGACGACGGACCTTGTGGTCCCGCTGGTGCGCGGTGGCGAGCCTGTCCCCGGTCTCCCTACGCTGGAGGACAGCAGGGAGTATCTGAAGAAGTCGATGGTGAGTCTGCCGTGGGAAGGGCTGACGGTATCGGCCGGCGATCCGGCGATACCCACCCGTTTCGTCACTGCAGCGGATCAGAGGTGAGGGCGTTGCGAGCGCTGTTGGTGGTGGATGTACAGAACGATTTCTGCGAGGGCGGCGCTCTCGCGGTGACCGGTGGCAGCGCGGTTGCCGCCGCCGTGACGCGTTTCCTCGCCGAGAGCGGCGAGGACTACACCCATGTGGTCGCGACTCGCGACCACCATGTCGATCCGGGTGAGCACTTCTCGGACGATCCCGATTTCGTCGATACGTGGCCGCCGCACTGTCGCGCCGACTCCGCCGGGGCCCGATTCCATCCGGATCTGGATCTGTCGCGGGTCGAGGCAGTGTTCTCGAAGGGCGCCTACGAGGCCGCCTATTCCGGTTTCGAGGGGGACAGCGAGTCGGGGCAGTCCCTCACGCAGTGGCTCCGCGAGCGCGATGTGACAGAAGTCGATGTCGTCGGGATCGCCACCGACCACTGTGTACGCGCGACCGCGTTGGACGCCGTCGAGGCGGGTTTCCGGACGCGGGTACTCCTCCAGTACACGGCAGGCGTCGCCGACGCGACCGTCGCGGCAGCCCTCGATCAGATGCGCAGTGCAGGTGTTCACCTGGTCGAACGGGTCGGCGCCGAAACCTGACGGTGGGTCCCGCTACCCTGGCTCGGTGCCCGAACTTCCCAATGTCCCCGAATTGCTGCGTACCGCGGTGCACGCTCTGGGCGGCAAGGAGCGGCGCACTCAGCTGACCATGGCGTCCGCGGTGGCGCACAGCATCGACACCGGTGAGCATCTCGCGGTGCAGGCAGGCACCGGCACCGGCAAGTCGCTCGCGTACCTCGTGCCGAGCATCCGGTACGCAGTACAGACCGGCCGCACTGTGGTGGTCTCCACCGCGACGATCGCGCTGCAGCGCCAGCTCGTCGACCGCGACCTCCCGCGTCTCGCGGAGGCACTCGAGGAGACCCTGGGACGGCGGCCGCGTTTCGCGATCCTCAAGGGCCGCGGAAACTACCTCTGCCTGAACAAGATCCACACGGGTCTCGCAGAGGAGGCACCGGCCGAGGCTCAGTTGTTCGACGCGTTCACGCTCTCGCGTATCGGCCGCGAGGTGCGTCGCGTGACGGAATGGTCGTCGAGCACCGAGACCGGCGACCGCGACGACCTCTCCCCCGGCGTCTCCGACCAGGCGTGGCGTCAGCTCAGCGTCACCGCACGCGAATGTCTCGGTAGGTCGCGTTGTCCCGTCGGCGACGACTGTTTCGCCGAGATCGCTCGCGCCGAGGCGTCGCGGGTCGATGTGGTCGTCACCAATCACGCACTCCTCGCGATCGACGCCATCACGGGGATCGCGATCCTGCCCGAACACGACGTGGTGGTCATCGACGAAGCCCACGAGCTCGTCAACCGGGTCACCGGTGTCGCCACCGCCGAACTGTCCGGCAGCACCATCTCCGCTGCGGCGCGGCGCTGCGTCAAACTCGTCGAAGACGAAGACGTCGACCGGCTCGAGGGTGCCGCCGAGAACTGGGAGTCCCTGCTCGAAGAGCTTCCGGCCGCTCGGTGGGATTCGATGCCCGACGGCGCGGCGGCCGCGCTCGCCTCGGTCCGCGACGCCGCGTGGGCCGTGCACACCGCGATCGGCCCGGCCAAACCCGGCACCGACCCGGAGGCCGCCGCGGCCCGCAGCCAGGCGCTCGCCGAGATCGACGACGTCCACGACTGCGCGGTCCGGGCGCTGACGACGTTCGAACAGCCCGATCCCGCGCAGCGTCAGGATGTCGTGTGGTTGGCGGCCGACGAGTTCCGCGGCAACGTGCGTCGCACTGTGCGGATCGCGCCGCTGTCGGTCGGTGGTCTGTTGAGGTCACGGTTGTTCGGTGAGTCGACGGTGATCCTCACCTCGGCAACCCTGACGGTGGGCGGGTCGTTCGACGGTCTGGCCGTCAACTGGGGTCTTCCGCCGCAGGCGCCGTCGCGCAGCGAGACCACGGCGGCATCGGGAGCAGAGCCGCCCGCAGACAAGAGCGACCTGAAGTGGAACGCCGTCGACGTCGGTTCACCGTTCGACCACGCCAAAGCCGGGATCCTGTACATCGCGAAGCACCTCACACCGCCTGGCCGCGACGGTCTCGCGTCGTCGCATCTCGATGAGATCGCCGAGCTGGTCACGGCGGCGGGTGGTCGCACTCTGGGTCTGTTCTCGTCGATGCGCGCAGCGAAAGCCGCCACCGACGCCCTGCGCGACCGCATCGACACCCCGATCCTGTGTCAGGGCGACGACTCCACCGGTGCATTGGTCGACAAGTTCGCGGGCGACGAAGCGACGTCGCTGTTCGGCACCCTGTCGTTGTGGCAGGGTGTCGACGTGCCGGGCCGGTCGCTCTCGCTCGTCCTCATCGACCGGATCCCGTTCCCCCGACCCGACGATCCGCTGCTGGTCGCCCGGCAGCGCGCCGTCGAGTCGCGCGGCGGGAACGGGTTCATGGCGGTCGCAGCAAACCATGCCGCGCTACTTCTCGCCCAGGGTGTCGGCAGATTGCTGCGGGCCACAGACGACCGCGGGGTCGTCGCCGTTCTCGACTCGCGTCTGGCCACGGCCCGATACGGCGGCTACCTGCGCGCGTCGCTCCCGCCGTTCTGGGAAACCGCCGACCCGGCCGTCGCCCGGAAGGCCCTCACCCGCCTCACGAGTTGAAGACTTACGGCAGGGCGACCATGCCGAACTCGGCGGGAGTTGCCATCAGGTCGTGGTGCGGGAGCACGCGGACGGTGTATCCGACCGCACCCGACAACGGCAACGGCACGTCGACGGTGAACTCCTCGCCGAGGGGGTCCGCCCCCGAGTGCGTCATCGGCACTGTCACTGTGTCGCTGAGGGTGTCGTCCGATCCCACCTTGCCGAACACAGCCTGTACCTGCACATCGTCGGGGTTCAGGCCGCCGAGTTGGACGTGCGCGATCAGTCCGAGGCTCGAGCCGATCACGGGGCTTTCCTGCAGTCCGTGACTGTCGACCTGCACGACCCGCACCGCCGGCCACGCGGAGTCGATGCGGTGCCGGTACTCGGCCAGCGCCTTGGCTCCGGCGAAGTCGTCGGCGACGATCGCGCGGGCCGCTTCCGCAGCGGGCGTGTAGTAGTCGACGGCGTAGTCGCGAACCATGCGCGACGCGAGCACCTTGGGTCCGAGGTTCTCGAGGGTATGACGCACCATCTCGATCCAGCGGGTGGGCACGTCGCGCTCGTCGCGCCCGTAGAATCGCGGCAGCACCGAGCGTTCGAGCAGTTCGTACAGCGCTCCGGCTTCGAGATCGTCGCGTCGCACATCGTCGACGCCGTCGGCTGTGGGGATGGCCCAGCCGTTCTCCCCGTCGAACATCTCGTCCCACCATCCGTCGCGGATGGACAGGTTCAGCCCGCCGTTGAGCGCGGACTTCATGCCCGACGTTCCGCATGCTTCGAGCGGACGCAGCGGGTTGTTGAGCCACACGTCGCATCCCCAGTAGAGGAAGCGCGCCATCGACATGTCGTAGTCGGGCAGGAACACTATGCGGTGCCGCACATCGTGCTGGTCGGCGAATCGCACGATCTGCTGGATCAGGCCCTTTCCACCGTCGTCGGCGGGGTGGCTCTTACCCGCGACGACGAGCTGCACCGGCCGCTCCTCGTCCAGCAGCAGGGCGCGCAACCGCTCGGGGTCGCGCAGCATCAGTGTCAGCCGCTTGTAGGTGGGCACGCGGCGGGCGAAACCGACCGTGAGTGCGTCGGGATCGAAGACGGTGCCGATCCAGCCGAGTTCGGCTTCGGTGGCGCCGCGTTCGAGCCACGAGTTGCGCAGGCGACGTCGAACCTCGTCGACGAGCTGTCCGCGCAACACGTTGCGGGTGGACCACAGTTCGGCCGGGTCGACGGTCTGCAACAGTTCCCAACCGCGGGCCTCCTCGACGCGGTCCGGTCCGGCGAGCCGATTCGCGAGAGTGATCCATTCGCGCGCCGCCCAGGTCGGGGCGTGGACGCCGTTGGTCACCGATCCGATCGGCACCTCGGTTGCATCGAACCCGGGCCACAACCCCTCGAACATCCCGCGGCTGACCTCACCATGCAGCTTGGACACCCCGTTGGACCGTTGTCCGAGGCGAAGGCCCAGGTGCGCCATGTTGAACACGTGAGGGTCGTCCTCGCGTCCGAGAGCGAGAATCCGGTCGACGGTCAGACCCGGTAACAGCGCCGATTCGTTCTCTCCGTTGGGTCCTGCGAAGTAGTGCCGGACGAGGTCGATCGGGAAGCGGTCGATGCCTGCGGGCACGGGGGTGTGGGTGGTGAACACCGTTCCGGCCCGCACCGCAGCGAGGGCATCGTCGAAGTCCAGACCGGTGGTGGTGACGAGTTCGCGGATTCGTTCCGCCCCGAGGAACCCCGCGTGCCCCTCGTTCATGTGGAACACCTCGGGGTCGGGCAGTCCGTGGATGCGGGTGTATGCGCGCACCGCCCGCACTCCGCCGATTCCCGCGAGGATCTCCTGCTTGATGCGGTGGTCCTGGCCGCCGCCGTACAAGCGGTCGGTGACCTTGCACATGTCCTCGTCGTTGCTCGCGATGTCGGAGTCGAGCAGCAGCAGCGGCACGCGACCCACTTGCGCGATCCACACCCGCGCATCGAGGGTGCGTGCGCCGGGGACGTCGACGCGCACGAGCGCGGGCGTGCCGTCTGCCTCGGTGAGCAGGCGCAGCGGCAGGCCCTGCGGGTCGTACGACGGATAGTGTTCGAGCTGCCAGCCGTCGGCGCTCAACGACTGCTTGAAGTAGCCGGAGCGATACAGCAGTCCGACACCGATGAGCGGCAGACCGAGATCGGAGGCGGCCTTGAGGTGGTCGCCCGCGAGAATGCCGAGTCCGCCCGAGTAGTTGGGCAGGACCTCGGTGACACCGAATTCCATGGAGAAGTAGGCGATGCCCTCGGGCAGGGCGGTACCGCGTTCCCGTTGGATCTGGTACCAACCCGGATGCGACAGGTAGTGGTCGAGGTCCGCCGCAGCAGCTTCGAGCCGGGCGAGGAACTCGCCGTCGGTCGCCAGCGTATCGAGGCGCGACGGGGCGATCTCACCGAGCAGGCGGACCGGATCCTCGTCGACCTTCGCCCAGAGTTCGGGGTCGATGGATTCGAACAGATCCTGCGTCTGCGGGTGCCACGACCAGCGCAGATTGATGGTCAGTGCCTCCAGCGCGGCGAGCGGCTCGGGCAGATGGGCTCGGACGGTGAACCGACGCAAGGCTTTCACCCCGCGAATCCTACCCAGGTTCGGCCGTATCCGACGGGCGTGATGCCTGTGCCCTGCGGCGCACTACCGGGAGACCGATCGGAAGTGGACGTTTCGCCTTTCCGGCCCGCATGAGCGGAACTCTGCCGCTGCCTGGATTACGGTTGTGGTCGTACACCACACGGTTCATTTCGGCGCGGGCCACCCGCCCGCCCCAGCGAACGGAGAACACGTGACAGGTCGTCTCGCCATCGACGACGTTCGGCCCGCGATCGACGGCGGGAGGTATCCGACCAAAGCTGTCGTCGGCGAGGTGGTGCCGGTGTCGGCGGTGGTGTGGCGTGAAGGGCACGATGCACTTTCGGCGACACTCGCGGTGCGTGGACCGGCGGCGGACCCCGAGACCATGGGCAAGCTCGTGCGGATCCCCATGACACCGGGCTACGAACCCGACACGTTCGACGCTGTGTTCACCCCGACGAGTGCCGGTAGGTGGACCTACCGGATCGAGGCATGGAGCGATCCGATCGCCACGTGGCGGCACACCGTCGAGGCGAAGCTCGACGCGGGCCAGGGCCCGGAGGATCTGGCCAACGATCTCGAGCACGGCGCACGTCTGTTCGAGCAGGCCGCCAAGACGGCTCCGCGTGGAAGCCGACCCGTACTTCTTGCGGTCTCGGCGTCACTACGCTCGCATCGCACCCTCGCCGAGCGTGTGGCCTCCGCCTACTCCCCCGACGTCACCGAGATCCTCCGTGCCCATCCGCTGCGCGAGATGGTCACCCGCGGTCGCGCCTTCACCACCGTCGTCGATCGTCGCCGCGCGCTGTTCGGTTCCTGGTACGAGTTCTTTCCCCGATCGACGGGCGGCTGGAACGACGACGGCACCGCGCGGCACGGGACGTTCGCGACGGCGGCGGCCGATCTACCCCGTATCGCCGCCATGGGGTTCGACGTGGTGTACCTGCCACCGATCCACCCGGTCGGCAAGATCAACCGGAAGGGTCCCAACAATTCTCTGGTCGCCGGACCCGACGACGTCGGGTCTCCTTGGGCGATCGGGTCGGATGAGGGTGGCCACGACGCTATCCATCCCGACTTGGGCACCGACGAGGATTTCCGCGACTTCGTCACTCGCGCCCGGGAACTCGACCTCGAGGTCGCATTGGATCTGGCGCTGCAGTGCGCACCGGATCACCCGTGGGCGCAGTCGCATCCCGAATGGTTCACGGTGCTGCCCGACGGGACGATCGCATACGCGGAGAATCCTCCCAAGAAGTACCAGGACATCTACCCGATCAATTTCGATCTGGACCGCGACGGCATCTACGCCGAGGTGCTGCGTGTGGTCCGGCACTGGATCGCTGCGGGGGTCCGCATCTTCCGGGTCGACAACCCGCACACCAAGCCACCGGACTTCTGGGAGTGGTTGATCGAGGAGGTCCACAAGACCGACCCGGACGTGGTGTTCCTCGCCGAGGCGTTCACCCGTCCCGCCCGGATGTACGGTCTCGCGCGTCGCGGATTCACGCAGTCCTACACGTACTTCACGTGGCGGATCGCCAAGTGGGAACTCACCGAGTTCGGGACGGAGATCGCGAGCAAGGCCGACGAAGCGCGGCCGAACCTGTTCGTCAACACCCCCGACATCCTCCACGAGTCGCTGCAGCACGGGGGGCCCGGAATGTTCGCGCTGCGAGCGGCATTGGCCGCGACCCTCGCCCCGACGTGGGGGGTGTATTCGGGTTACGAACTGTACGAGCATGTTGCGCTGCGCCCCGGCAGTGAGGAGTACCTCGACTCGGAGAAGTACCAACTGCGACCACGGCGGTTCGACGATGCCCGGCGCCGCGGTGAATCCCTCGAACCGTGGCTGACCGAACTGAACAGGATCCGGCGGGCTCATCCGGCGCTGCAGCAGCTCCGCAACATCACGTTCCACCACATCGACAACGACGCGCTGATCGGATATTCGAAGTTCGATCCGACGACGGGCGATACGGTGCTCACCATCGTCAACCTCAATCCGTACGCCGCGGAGCAGGGCACGATCTGGCTCGACATGCCTGCCATCGGACACGACTGGCACGACCATCTGCCGGTGTACGACGAGGTCAGCGGCGAGCAATACCATTGGGGTCAGGCCAATTTCGTGCGTCTCGAACCATGGCGCGCAGTCGCGCACATACTCGTGCTGCCCCGGATCGGCATCCCCGCACGCACAACCCTCGCATACAGGAGGCAGCCGTGACCGGGTCACCGTCGTCACCGGAGCCGGACGGAACACCGCCGCGCGGCAGGTCGAGTGCGTCTGCACTGCGTCATGCGCCGCACCCCGACGATCTGGCACGCCTCGTCGCCGGCGAGCACCACGATCCCCACTCGGTCCTCGGTGCGCATCCGCACCCCGAAGGCACCGTGTTCCGGGCGTTGCGTCCGGGTGCCCAGGCGGTGGCGGTGCGTGTGGGTGGAACGGATCACCCTCTCGAGCCCGTGGGGCACGACGTGTTCAGCGCGTTGGTAGCGCTCCACGATCCCGGGGACTATCGCCTCGTCGTCCGATATCCGTTCGACCACACCGTGGTTGTTGCCGATGGATACCGGTTCCTGCCCACCCTCGGCGAACTCGATCGTCATCTGATCAGCGAGGGTCGACACGAACGGTTGTGGGACGTGCTCGGCGCCCATCCCCGCTCCTACGACACACCCGACGGCACGGTGACGGGAACGTCGTTCGCGGTGTGGGCGCCCGGCGCGCGAGGCGTGACGGTGCTCGGCGAGTTCGATATGTGGGGCGGGACCACTGCACCGATGCGTGTCCTGGGCTCGAGTGGCGTGTGGGAGTTGTTCGTTCCGGGTGTCGAACCGGGCGAACTCTACAAATACAGAGTTCGTGGACACGACGGTTCGGTGCGCGACAAGGCCGACCCGATGGCGTTCGCTACCGAGGTGCCTCCGGCGACCGCGTCGGTCGTCACGCGCAGCACGCACGAGTGGCACGACGAGCAGTGGCTCGCCGCGCGCGACGCAGCGCAGCCGTGGCAGGAACCGATGAGTGTGTACGAGGTGCATCTCGGTTCGTGGCGACCGGGACTGACCTACCTGGAGCTGGCCGATCAGCTGGCCGAGTACATCCACGAGACCGGGTTCACGCACGTGGAGCTCATGCCCGTCGCCGAGCATCCTTTCGGCGGATCGTGGGGTTATCAGGTCACCTCGTACTACGCGCCGACCGCACGGTTCGGTACGCCCGACGAGTTCCGCGAGTTCGTCGACCGGCTGCACGCCGCCGGTATCGGCGTGATCATGGACTGGGTGCCCGCGCACTTCCCGAAGGACGAGTGGGCTCTTGCCCGATTCGACGGCAGCCCCCTGTACGAACATGCGGACCCTCGGCGCGGTGAGCAACTCGACTGGGGCACCTACGTGTTCGACTACGGGCGCAAGGAAGTGCGCAACTTCCTGGTCGCGAACGCGTTGTTCTGGATCGACGAGTTCCACATCGACGGGCTGCGTGTCGACGCGGTGGCGTCGATGCTCTACCTTGACTATTCACGCCCCGAGGGTGAGTGGACCCCGAACGAATTCGGCGGACGCGAGAATCTCGATGCCGTGGCGTTCCTGCAGGAACTCAACGCGACCGTGCACAAGCACCACCCCGGGGTCGTGACGATCGCGGAGGAATCCACTGCATGGCCGGGGGTCACCCGACCGACGAATGTCGGCGGCCTGGGTTTCTCGATGAAATGGAACATGGGCTGGATGCACGACACCCTCGGGTATCTCATGCACGATCCGGTGCACCGTACGTTCCACCACCACGAGATCACGTTCTCACTGATGTACGCGTGGAGCGAACATTTCGTGCTGCCCATCAGCCACGACGAGGTCGTTCACGGCAAGGGCACGCTGTGGACCCGGATGCCCGGCGACGCACACACGAAGGCCGCGGGGTTGCGCACGATGCTCGCATACATGTGGTCGCACCCCGGTAAGCAACTGCTGTTCATGGGTCAGGAGTTCGGGCAGGTCGCCGAATGGTCGGAGGAACGCGGTCTCGACTGGTGGCAGCTCGACGACCCGGACACCGGGGCACTGCACACGGGTATCCGCGCGCTGGTCGCCGACCTGAACCGCACGTATCGCGAGCACCCGGCGCTGTACACACTCGACACGACCCCCGGCGGGTATTCGTGGATCGATGCGAACGACGCCCACAACAACGTGCTCAGCTTCCTGCGTTACGGCAGTGACGGTTCGGTGATCGCATGCCTGTACAACTTCTCGGGCAGCGTCCACGCCGACTATCGTGTCGGATTGCCGGAACCGGGTGCGTGGGACGAAGTGCTCAACACGGACGCGACCGCGTACGGGGGAAACGGCACCGGTAATCTCGGCGCGGTGATCGCCACGGCTCGATCGTGGCACGGTCGCCCGGCGTCTGCTCGGGTGACGCTACCTGCGCACGGCGCGATCTGGCTGTCGCCGCGGCGCTGAGCGCCGACATCGACGACTGGAAGTGGATCGACGTGACACAGCGACACCGATGGTTCGCCCCGGTTCTCCCCGCTCTCGCAGTCGTGTTGGTGGCCGGTTGTGCGCAGGAGGTCTCCGGAACCGCGGTGTCGATCTACGACAACCCGTTCACCGTCGCAGGCCTACCGGTGGTGTCGGGGCCGACGGGGCCGCGCAGCGGTGTCCCCGATGCCGACGTGATGATCGAGAACACCGACGGCGGTGCCATCGACACTCTGTCGGGCAATGCGATCGCCGACATCGAGTCGTATTGGGAGCAGGAGTACGGCTCGATCGCGCGCGGTGAATTCGAACCGGTCGGCACGATCATCTCGTGGGATCCGTCCGAGCGTCGCGGCCCGCGCTTCTGCGGTGAGTCCACCTACGATTTCATCAACGCCGCCTATTGCAGCGGCGGGGACGTGATCGGCTGGGACCGCACGTACCTCATGCCGCAACTGGTCGAGGACTTCGGCCCCATGTCGGCGGTCACCGTACTCGCCCACGAATACGGGCATGCCATCCAGTATTCGGCCGGGACCGTCGCCGACGACGATCCCGGCATCGTGTTCGAGCAGCAGGCCGACTGCTTCGCCGGTGCCTTCATACGACACGTCGCCGAGGGCGACTCCGAGCACTTCGAACTCAACACCGCGGACGGCCTGAACAATGTGCTGGCGTCGATGGTGTTGTTCCGCGACAGCGACCCGAACGATCCGGATTCCATTCACGGCTCCGCGTTCGAACGCGTCACGGCGGTCCAGATCGGGTTCACGGACGGCGCTTCGACATGCCGGCGTATCGACGCGGCCGAGATCGAATCGCGGCGGGCGGATCTGCCGCAGTATTTCGACAGCAGCGACGACGGCGAGCTGCCCATCACTGCGGAGTCCGTCGAAACGATCTTCGAATCGTTCCACCACGTGTTCGACCTCGAGTCGCCGCCGCAATTGGATCTGTCCGGTGCCGATCTCGGCTGCTCCGATGCCAAGACGACGACGCCGGTGTCCTATTGCCCCTCGACAGACACAGTGGGCGTCGACCTCGAGGAGCTAGCGGCAGTGGGCACCCCTGATCGTTCACGGCGCGACGGTTTCAGCGCCGACGTGCGCGGTGACTACAACGCGTACGTTCTCGTGGCCTCCCGCTATGCACTTGCAGTGCAGCAGGAAGCGGGTCAGAGTCTCACGGACGCCCGTACCGCGTTACGCGCTGCATGCCTGTCAGGTGTGATCAGCGCGGCCTTGAGTCCGTTCAGCACGGTCGCAGCGAAGCTCGGGCCCGACTCCGAGATGGTGTGGCTCTCTCCCGGGGACCTCGACGAGGCCGTGTCCGGGTTGCTCCGCGACGGGCTTGCAGCGAGCGATGTCAACGGCAACACCGTACCGAGTGGTTTCGCGCGGGTCGACGCGTTCCGGACCGGGGTACTCAGCGGCGAGACCGCATGCACCGGCCGCTACCGCTGAGGTAGCGACCGGTGTGCTCTCACGCCGGCAGAAGGGCCCGGTAGAAGGCCCCGGTAAAAGGCCTCAGTAGAGTGCGGCCGCAAGCTTGCGGCGTGCGGCGATCACGAACGGCTCGGCAGTGTCGAACAATTCGAAGAGTTCCAGCAGGCGGGTGCGCGCCGCGGTGCGGTCGTCGCCTGCGCTGCGCTTGACGAAGGCGATGATCCGCTCGAAGGCCGCCTCGGGGTTCTGCGCGAACAGGTCGGCGTCGGCCGCCGCGAGTTGCGCCTCGAGATCGGTGGGGGCTGCATCCGCACGCGCGACCGCATCCGCCGGAACGTCCTGCGCCCGTGCCAGGAACTTCACCTGCCGCAGCGCGGCCTTGGCGTCGGCGTTGTTCGGCTCGGAATCGAGAATCAGGTTGTAGGCGGCCTCGGCACCCTCGAAGTCTCCCTCTTCGAGTGCCTGCTCGGCCGCGTCGAATCGCGGATCCGTGGGCTGCTCGGCCGGCTCGCCCTCCGTGGGGGGCGGGCCCGACAATTTTCCTTCGACCGCCTGCGCGATCGCGTCGAGCCACTGCCGCAGCGCCGGTTCGGGCTGGACTCCCTGAAAATCGGCGAGCGGCTGCCCTGCGGCGATGGCGACGACGGTCGGCACCGATTGCACACCGAAGGCCTGGGCGATCCGCGGATTGGCATCGACGTCGACCTTGGCGAGCACCCAGGCACCTGCGGCCTCGGTCGCGAGCTTCTCGAGGAGGGGCGACAGTTGCTTGCAGGGTTCGCACCAGGTGGCCCACAGGTCGACGATGACGGGGACCTGATCGGAACGCTGGAGCACTTCGGTTTCGAAGGTGGCCTCGGTGACGTCGACGATCGGCGCGAGTGCGCCGTGCGTGCCGTCAGCGGACGGGGGCGGAGGAGGTGGCGTGGTGGCCCGCTCCTTGAGGGGCGCGAGATCCACCGCGCCGGACAGCGCCGCGGCGGCGGAACGTACAGGACGGGAACCGGGTCGAGTCACGTCCTCCAGTTTGGCATGCCACGGCCGCGGAAGTTGCGGACGGTCAGACGGTAGCGGGCGCGTCCTCGCGGCTACCGGGCTCGGAGAGCTCCGCGAGACGGCCGGTCTTGACGGCCCAGCGCTCGAAAACGATGGTGCCGAACGGCGGGACGCTCGAGACGAGGGCCAGGAACAGAGTCTTCAGGTCCCACTTCAGCGACCAGGCCGTGAGGAACGAGATGGCGACGAACGGGATGAAGCCGGCCACGCCGTGCACCATGCCCGGGATCGCGATCGCTTCTTCGTAACCGAGCACCCACTTGAAGAACATCGCGATCAGAAGCGCGAGCCAGGTTACGGCTTCCCACATCGCGAGGAGGCGGAACCTCTTCGCGGGGGTGGACAGGTCGAAGATGTTCGTCATAGGGCCATTGTGCCCATGGATCTACGACGACCCGTAGTGCAGTGAGAGACATCACGGCCCTCGACGCTGGACGCCGAGGGCCGTGAAGCAACCGAGATCGAAGATCAGGCCCCGGTCGGTGCCCGGTCGACGACTATGCCTTTGCCACACGCACGATCAAGGCATCGCCCTGTCCGCCGCCACCGCACAGTGCAGCCGCGCCGACACCGCCGCCGCGACGCTTCAGCTCGAGTGCGAGGTGCAGTGCGATCCGGGCACCGGACATACCCAATGGGTGGCCGAGAGCGATCGCGCCACCGTTGACGTTGACCTTCGAGGCGTCGATGCCGAGTTCGCGTGCCGACGCGATGCCCACGGCGGCGAACGCCTCGTTGATCTCGACGAGGTCGAGATCCGCGGGGGCGATGCCCTCTCGCTCGCAGGCCTTGGCGATCGCGCGAGCCGGCTGCTGCTGCAGCGTCGAGTCGGGTCCGGCCACGACACCGGCTGCGCCGATCTCGGCGATCCAGCTCAGGCCGAGCTCTTCGGCCTTGGCCTTGCTCATCACGACCACGGCGGCCGCGCCGTCGGAGATCTGCGACGCCGAACCGGCGGTGACGGTGCCGTCCTTCGAAAACGCGGGCCGGAGCTTGGCGAGCGATTCGACGGTGGTGTCGGCGCGAATGCCCTCGTCGGCGGAGAACACGATCGGGTCACCCTTGCGCTGCGGAATCGAGACGGGCACGACCTCGTCATCGAACAGGCCGTCCTTCCAGGCACGCGCGGCGTTCTGATGCGAGGCGGCCGAGAAGGCGTCCTGCTCTTCCCTGGAGACGAAATCGGCATCCTTGTTCGCCGACTCCGTGAGGTTGCCCATCCCCTGGTCGGTGAAGATGTCGTGCAGGCCGTCGTAGGCCATGTGGTCGCGCAGGGTGACGTCGCCGTACTTGAATCCGGCACGGCTCTTCTCGAGCATGTGAGGGGCCTGGCTCATCGACTCCTGGCCACCCGCGACGATGATGTCGAACTCTCCTGCGCGGATCAGCTGGTCGGCCATCGCGATGGCGTTGATGCCCGACAGGCACACCTTGTTGATGGTCAGGGCGGGGACATCCATCGGGATACCGGCGGCCACTGCCGCCTGACGTGCCGGGATCTGGCCGGCACCGGCGGTGAGCACCTGGCCCATGATCACGTACTCGACTTTCTCCGGCGCGACCCCGGCCTTGTCGAGGGCACCCTTGATGGCGACCCCGCCGAGATCGGATCCGGAGAAGTCCTTCAACGAACCTTGCAGGCGACCCATGGGCGTACGGGCGCCGGCGACAATGACAGAACTGCTCACGGAAATGTCCTCCGATATCGACAACACGGATGCTCATTCGGTGGAATACCTGGGGTCCCGATATGAGCTTGCCCAACGGTACCGCTACCGTCAGAGGTATGACCGAGACCTCTCCCACATCGTCGCCTGTCGCGGCAGCTCTGTCCTCCGGGCTCGTCACCGCGATCGATCACGTCGGGATCGCCGTTCCCGATCTCGACGCCGCACTCACGTGGTACGCCGAGAACCTCGGTCTGGTCTCCACGCACGAGGAGATCAACGAGGAGCAGGGGGTCCGCGAGGCCATGCTCTCCGTTCCCGGCAGCCCCGACGGCGCCACCCAGATCCAGTTGCTCGCACCGCTGAACGAGAACTCGACGATCGCGAAGTTCATCGACCGCTCCGGCCCGGGCCTGCAGCAGCTCGCCTACCGGGTCACCGACCTCGATGCGATCTCCACTCACCTGCGCGAACAGGGTGTCCGGCTTCTGTACGACGCACCGCGACGCGGCACCGCCGACTCGCGCATCAACTTCCTCCATCCGAAGGATGCAGGTGGCGTTCTCGTCGAACTCGTCGAGCCCGCGGCAGACCCCGCTCACTAGACGCAGCGCCGAGACCGGCCCCAGTACATACGGTGCTGGAGCTGCCAAAGTGATACCGGTTTCGAACGGGTAGATTGTCGTCATGGTCTTCGATCGTGATCGCGCCCCCAGCCACCTTCCGTTCTCCATCGTGCGGAAGGGTTTCGACCGCGACGAGGTCACCAACTACTTCGCCCGATTCGAAGCCGAGCTCCGCGTGACGGCAACCGACCGCGACGCGGCATCGGCTCAGGCCCGCGATCTCTCGCGGCAGCTGGAGAATGCCCGTAACGAGATCGACGACCTGCGCAAGGATGTCGATCGACTGTCGGTGCCTCCGACCACCGCAGAGGGCATGTCCGATCGCATCTCTCGCATGCTCCGGCTGGCGTCCGACGAGGCGTCGGAAATGCGGGCTCGGGCCGAGACCGACGCCGCCGAGATGGTCTCCCTCGCCGAGCAGGAAGGCATCCGTCTCCGCGGCGATTACGAAAAGCGGCTCAAGGACCTCGAGAACCGACGCCTCGCCTGCGAGGAAGAGCACACCCGCACGATGGCCGCTGCCCGCGCCGAAGCCGACCGGATCGTCGCCGCCGCGCGCGCCGAAGCCGACAGGCGCGCCGCAGAGGCCGAAAGCAAGCGCGAGCAGGTACAGCAGGACTTCGAGATCACCATGTCCGAGCGCCGGTCGAAACTGCTGGGTTCGCTCGACGAGCTCGAACGCTCCAGCAAGGGCGAGGCGGAGCGTCGGCTCGAGCAGGCCACTTCCGAAGCGGCTCGACGCCTCTCGGTGGCCAATGAGGCTTCCGAACGCAAGGTCGCGAGCGCCAAGGGACTCACCGACGAACTCCTCGTCCTGCGCGGACGCATCCTCGGTCAGCTCGATGCCGTACGTGAACAGCTCGATGGCGTGCCCGACCTGCTCGCCGCCGCGACCGAGGAAAACGCACTCCTCGCACGCGACCTCTCGGACGACGTGGCGCCCACGTCGAGTTCCGACAACGACTCTGCCCGCAAGAACAAGGTCGACAAGACACAGCCCGACACCGCGGAGCGGGCTACCGCGGACGGCACGGAACGCAGGGGCAGGAACGGAGACTCCCGCACCGAGACCTCGGGCCCTGAGTCCGAGATGACCGAGGCCGGTTCCGATGAGTCCGCCCGCAACGACTCCGCCGGCAACGACAAGAACTCCGAGGGTGCCGGCGCGAGCGAGAACGACCGAAGCACCTCTCAGCCGGAGACGAAGCAGCCGCAGACACCGACTCCGCCCCGGGGCCCGGCCCCCCGTCCCGGTGGCAGCGGTCGTTCACCGGCGGTGGCGAGCAGGGTCCGACGTTAGTCGACATCCTGCCGGTCAGGACCACTTCCGGGTCGGTCCCCGCCTTGCACGTGCCGACCAGCAGCCGTTGTGCCAGTGCCGACGATCATCGGCCCCGCCCGGGATATCGGTGGACCAGGCCACGATGTGCGGTGTCCCCTGAGCGATCTCGTGGTCGCATCCGGGGCACCGATATGGTTTCGTCGCCCGCGCCCCCGGAACCGTGCGCACAGTGAACTGTTCGGACTCGGCGCCGGTCGGCCCCGACTCGGTCCGCGTGGTTGCCCAGCCGAACGTCGAGGACCCGGGATTCGTAGACCCGGTGTCCGCTTTCGAGCGTTTACCCGACGCCTGTGGACGATTCCGGCGTGGCATGACTCAGAACAGCCGGAATTCGGTGCTCTCGGTTCCGCGCAGCGCCTCGTAGTCGAGTACGAGGCAGCGGATACCGCGGTCGGTCGCGAGGGTCTTGGCCTGCGGCTTGATCTGTTGAGCGGCGAACACCCCGGTCACGGGCGCGAGGAGCGGATCGCGGTTGAGAAGTTCGAGATAGCGGGTCAGCTGTTCCACGCCGTCGATCTCACCGCGTCGCTTGATCTCCACCGCGACCGTCGAGCCGTCGGCGTCCCGGCACAGGAGGTCGACCGGTCCGATGGCCGTGGGGTACTCGCGGCGGACCAGGCTGTATCCCGCGCCGAGGGTTTCGACATGTTCGGCCAGCAGTTCCTGGAGGTGCGCTTCGACTCCGTCCTTGATCAGGCCCGGGTCCACACCGAGTTCATGACTCGAATCGTGCTCGATCTCCTCGAGCGTGATGCGCAACTGTTCGCCGGCTTTGTTCGTGACCACCCAGAGCGCCGCTGCATCCTCGTCCGGGGTCTCTTCCGACAGCCAGCACGGGGGGCTCATCCAATTGAGGGGTTTATAGGCACGGTCGTCTGCATGAACGCTCACCGACCCGTCCGCTTTCACCAACAACAATCGGCGTGCGGTGGGAAGGTGTGCGGTCAGACGTCCGATGTAGTCGACACGGCAACGAGCAATCACTAGGCGCACACAGCCCACCCTAAAGGATGGCCTCGTCTACTCTCGAACGACCATGTCAGCACGCAACAGCCGTACCGCGCCGCTCGGGTCTGCGATCCTCGGGCAACCGGAGGAACCGATCCGGCGACTACGAATTCGAGTCCAGTCGTTGCTGACATTCTCACTCGCAGGCACTCATATCATCGGAGCGTTGATTGCGGCGACCCTCATCAACGTGGTGATTCCGGGGCCGTCGCTGCTCACCTCCCAGTTCCTCATCGTGATTGCCGTCCTGGCACCGGCATATGTGGTCGTCGCGATCGTGGTCGGCACCATCCTCGGCACCCGATACGGCGTGGACCGACTGGGATGGGCCCTCGACGGCCGCCGCCCCACCGCCGATGAGCAACGGACCGCGCTGAACCTGCCGCTGCGGATGACCGTGCAGCAGGGATTCCTCTGGCTCATCGGGCTCGTTCTGTTCACCACATGTCTCGGGGTCATCGACCCCGACACCATTCCCAAGGTATCGATCACGATCCTGCTCGCGGGCATTACCGTGTGCGGATTCGTCTACCTGTTCACGGAATTCGCATTGCGTCCGATCGCGGCACGAGCACTCGAGGCAGGCGCACCGCGCCGTCATCGCTTCGCCGGAACCACCGGCCGCGTGATGCTCGCGTGGGCACTCGGGAGCAGCATCCCCGTGATCGGACTGATGCTGATCGCGGTGTTCAGCTTCATCCGCCCGGTCACCCCGGTCCGGTTCGCCGTGACCGTCCTCGCACTCGGCGGCATCACCCTGCTCGTCGGATCGTTGCTGCTGTTTCTCAGCGTGCGCTCGAGCATCTCGCCGATCGAATCGGTGCAGTACGGCATGTCACGAATCGAGAAGGGCGATCTGGACGCCGCAGTCGTGGTGTACGACGGGACCGAACTCGGCGAACTTCAAGCCGGGTTCAACCGCATGGCCGAGGGACTGCGGGAACGCGAACACATCAGGGAAGTGTTCGGTAGGCACGTCGGCCGGGACGTCGCGACCGAAGCTCTCGCCAACGCCGACATCCTCGGTGGCGAAGAACGCGATGTCGCGGTTCTGTTCGTCGACATCGTCGGGTCTACCGCCCTTGCGGCAGAAAAACCTCCCGCCGAGGTCGTCGCATTGCTCAATCGTTTCTTCGCGGTCGTCGTCGACGAAGTCCACCGCGCCGGGGGGTCGGTGAACAAGTTCGAGGGCGACGCGGCACTGGCGATCTTCGGTGCGCCGGTCCGGGTCGACGATGCATCCGGTCGTGCCTTGCGGACCGCACGCACGATGGCACAGCGGCTCGCGATCGAAGTCCCCGACTGCCGTGCGGGAATCGGGGTCGCCGCGGGCCGTGTGGTTGCGGGAAATATCGGCGCCGCAGAACGTTTCGAATACACCGTGATCGGAGACCCGGTGAACGAGGCAGCTCGCCTCTCCGACATTGCGAAGACCGTACCGGGATATGTGGTTGCATCGGGTCGCGCCCTCGACTCCTCGACGAGCGACGAAGTATCCGAATGGACTGTGCGCGAAGAAATCACCCTACGCGGAAGATCGGAGGTCACTCGGCTGGCAGTACCGGCCGAGTGACCTCCTGCCCTCACTCCCCCGCGAGAACTGCGTCGAGGAACTTGCGCGTACGTTCCTCTTTCGGATTCGTGAAAATGACCTCGGGCGGCCCCTGTTCGATGATCCGGCCCTTGTCGAACATCAGGACGCGGTTGGAGACATCCCGCGCGAAATTCATCTCGTGCGTGACGATCAGCATCGTGATGTCGGTGGTGTCCGCGATCTGCCGCAGCACGTCGAGCACGTCGGCGACCAATTCAGGGTCCAGCGCCGATGTCACCTCGTCGAGCAACAGGATGTCGGGGTCCATCGCGAGCGCGCGAGCGATGGCCACGCGCTGCTGCTGACCACCCGAAAGCTGAGTGGGGTGGGCCTTCTCCTTGTCGGAAAGACCGACCATCGCGAGCAACTCCCGCGCACGCGCCTCCGCGTCCGCCTTCTTCCTGCCCAGTACATGGATGGGAGCCTCGGTGAGGTTCTCCATGACGTTCATGTTCGGGAACAGGTTGAAGTGCTGGAACACCATGCCGATGCTCTGCCGCACCTTGCGCAGGTGCTTCTCCGAAGCGGGAGCGAGTTTCGAACCCTTGCGCTCGTGACTCAAGGGCTCCCCCTTGACCCACACCACACCGCCGTCCACCTTCTCCAAGGTCATGAGCAGCCGCAGGATCGTGGTCTTGCCCGACCCGCTCGGACCGATCAAGGTCACGCGGTCGCCGGCCGCAACCTCGAAGTCGAGATGGTCGAGCACGACGTTGTCGCCGAACTGTTTCACCACGGATTCGAAGCGGATCATCGGATCGCCCGAGGTCTCCCCGGCTCCCCCGGTGTCTTTGGTCAGGTCAGTAGGCAAGACGACGCTCCAATCGGCGGATCAGCAATGAAGTCGGGTAGCTCGCGATCAGGAAGATCAACCCGGCCAACGTCAGCGGCTCGAGATATTGGAAGTTCCTGGCACCGAACTGCTGAGCTGCGGTGACCATCTCGACCACCGTGATGGTGAAGAGGAACGGCGTGTCCTTGAACATCGAGACTGCGTAGTTTCCGAGGGCAGGCACCACCCGTCGCACGGCCTGCGGCAGGATCACCGCTCGCCATGTACGGGAGCTCGGCAAGGACAGCGCTCTGGCTGCTTCCCACTGCCCCACCGGTACCGCTTCGATTCCTGCCCGGTACACCTCGGCCATGTACGTCGAGTAGTGGATACCCAGCACTGCGATACCGATCTGCAACGCAGAGAACTGCGGAAGCATGTAGTAGACGAAGAGCAATTGCACGACCAGCGGTGTCAGGCGGATGAACTCCACGATGCCACCGAGCACCATCGCGAACGGTCGCGGCAGCGTCCGTCGAGCGATCGCCACAACCAGGCCGAGTGCCGCAGCGAGAACGAAACCGAGGACGGTGGCGAGCAGCGTGATCTTGAATCCCTCGAGCAACACCGGGAGTGCCTCCCAGGCACGTTCCCAACTCCATTCGACGGTCACGTCTTCACCTCCTCGGGCTTGTCGATCACCGGTGCGAGACCGAAGATCTCACGCATCGACGGCCCGGTCCCCAGCCGGCTCTTCGCTCTCACCTCGAGCGCATTCATCAACAGCGTCAACACATATCCCACGATGAAGTACAGAACGAGCCCGACACCGAAGGCGAACAAGGTGTCGCCGGTCGAGCGGCGCAACTGCTCGATCTCGAATGTCAAGTCATGCAAGAGGATATAGCTTGCGAGGGCGGTGCCCTTCAGCAGCTGGATCAGCAGGTTCGTCAGCGGCGGAATCATCTCGGCCCACGCCTGAGGGAAGATGACCCGTCGAAGGCGCTGCCAATAGCTGAAATTCAGGGCTGTAGCAGCCTCCCATTGAGGTCGCGGAACCGATGTGATCGCACCACGTACGACTTCCGCGCCATACGCGCCGTAGTTCAACGACAGCGCAAGGATGCCGCAGACGATCGGCTCGAGCCGGTAACCGAAGAGCGGCATCACATAGAAGAACCAGAACAACTGCACCAGGAGCGAGGTGCCCCTGAAGAACTCGATGACAACCCTGGAACTCCCTCTCAGGATCAGGTTCTTCGCGCCGGCCGCCAACCCCAGGGCGACGGCCAGCAGGAAGGCGAAGAACGCACTACCGATCGTGAGATAGAGAGTGACCAGGATTCCATCGAGTATTCGAGGAAATGCGCTTGTCAGCGCCTCGATCTTCGAACCGAAATCCATTCTGGAGAACCCGCTCTCAGGAGACGCCTTCGCAGAGCATCTGCGTGGTCAGCTCCGGATCGGGCAATTCCTGTTCGGTGAAGCCGAATTCACCGACGATCGACAGGTACTTGTCCTTGTCCGACGTGATCTTTGCGAGCTCCTCGTTGTACGCGTCGCGAAGTTCTTCGTCGCCCAGCCGGAACACAGTGCCGCCTGCGCCCACCTGAGGAACCCCATTGATATTTGCGACGAACGACTCGGTGACCTCGACGGGCGCCGATTCGTTGCCCTGCTTCATCCAGTTGAGCGAGATGGCAGTCAGAGCGAAGGCATCGGAGCGGCCGTTGATCACTGCGTCCATGCCGTCCTGAGCCGACGCGACCTGTGTCGCATCGATGCCCGATTCCGCGGCGTAGTCCGACTCGATCGCTCCGGTCATGGTCGCCATACTCGCGCCACTGTCCTGGATCGACTGAATATCCGAGAGGTTCTGAGGATTGCCCTCAGGCACCATCAAAGCTGTCGTGTAGTTGAACTCGGGCTCACTGAACAGTGCCTGCTCGCATCGTTGCGGCAAGATCGACATGCCGGCACTGACAACGTCGAAACGGCCTGCCTGCAGACCCGGAATGAGGGCACCGAAGTCGGTGGCGACCCCTTCCACGTTGTCGATGCCGAGGTTCTTGAAGATCTCACGGTGAAGCGCGACCGTTGCGCCGGTGAGTTCACCGTCTTCCATGAAGCTGTAGGGCGCTTCGCCGGCGAATCCGACCGTGACCGTTCCGGCTTCCCGCAGGCTCTCGAGGGTGGACCCACCCCCGGCGCCACCTCCGGTATCGGTACTGGTGCACCCTGCAATCGATGCGCCGACCAATCCCAGTCCGGCGATGCCTGCGGCAACTCTCACGGCCGCGTTCCTACCAAATCGCGTGCTCATCGTCCAATCCCTTTCGTCGTCACTAGGAACGACCCGGGAGGATCCGTACCGCCTTGCAGCACGACCCAACGGATCTGCCCCGCGGACGTTACCCACAGAAAGGGCAAACCGGAAACTAGAATCGCGTTGTTATCATCTCGTGACCTGATTGCCGCAATAGCCCCATCGCCAACGCAGGGAAACGATACTTTCCGAAAACACGAAAGGGGCCCACACAATGTGTGAGCCCCTTCCGGAACGGGTGTTCGGCGGTGTCCTACTCTCCCACACCCTGTCGAGTGCAGTACCATCGGCGCAG
>NZ_JBHWWZ010000044.1:0-38497 GCF_042730275.1 Rhodococcus sp. NPDC060086 | reverse complement strand
TTTGTTCTCGTGCTTCTCTTTTTTTAGTGCCTCGCTTCTGGACCAGGGGTTTTACACCCCACTGTGTGGACCCGCCCCGGTTCCGGGCTCGGATCCACACTTTTCTCATTTGAGGGCCGGGGCGAGCGCCGCAGCGACGAGGACACACACCAACGGCACTACCATCGCGACCGTCAGAGACGACACCTCGGAGATCCAGCCGATCGTCGCCGGTCCGGCCAGGAACCCGATGTAGCCTAGTCCGACGACTCGTGACATGTTCTTACCCGGCGTGCCGGTCGCGATATTTCCTGCAGCGGTGAAGATCTGTGGGACCGCTCCCGACAGGCCCAGACCGAACAACGCCCATCCCGTAAGTGTCAGTGGCAACCACGGCGACACCATCACCAGAGCCATCCCCGCTGCGGCCACGAGAGTGCCGTACCGGACCACGGCGACACCGCCGATTCGCGCGCTGACCCGATCGGCGACGAACCGGCCCAGCGTCATCGTCGCGGAGAACGCACCGAACGCCAGCGCCGCCACGGAATCTGCCGCGTTCAGATGCTCCTTCACCTGGAGCGCACTCCAGTCGTTGGCGACGCCCTCGCTGAGCATCAGCCCGAACGCGACGCCGCCGAGCAGGATCACCCGCGCCGAGTAACCACCTCTGCCGCGCTCGGCAGGTGTGTGCGGCATCGGCTCGCTTCGTACGAGATGACGCCCCGCCCACAGGATCGCGACGAGACCGACGGCGCCGGCCGCTGCCAACGTCACGGGTGGGTCGATGCCCGCGGCGAGTGTCGCGGCACCGACGAGCGACCCGGCGATTCCACCCATCGAGAACAATCCGTGGAACGCCGCCATGATCGGGCGGTGATAGCGCCGTTCGACAACCACGGCTTGAGAATTCATCGACACATCGAGCGCGCCGTTCGCGAAACCGAACAGGACCAGGGCGACGGCGAGCTGCCACGGTGTGGTCGCGAGTCCGGGGCCGACCACCGCGACCGCAAGTATCGCGCCGAACACCAGCGTGGTGCGGTCGCTGCCGAAGCGGTCGGCGAGGTACCCCGTCGCCTGCATTCCTCCGATGGCACCGACCGCGAGGGCGAGCAGCAGCGTCCCCAGCGCGCCGTTACCGATACCCACCCGTTGCTGGACCACCGGGATGTGGACGACCCACATCGCGAGGAGGAAGCCGTTGACACCGAAGACGGTGAACACGGCGGCGCGTGCGCGGGTGAGGACAGTATCGATCACGGAACTCCACGCTAGCGTTCCTGCGGAGTTCTGCTCGGTGGGCCGTCAGGGCGCCGAGACGAGTGTCGGCACCGGATCCTTCAGGACCGCACCGATCGCTGCCAGGGCGCACCCGGCCTGTTCGCCGTCGACGAGCCGATGATCGAACGCCAGCGACAATGTCGCGACCTTCCGCACCGCGAGCGCTCCGTCGACCACCCACGGCCGGTCCGAGATCGCCCCGACCGCCAGAATCGCCGCTTCCCCTGGATTGAGGATCGGGGTACCGGCATCGATACCGAACACTCCCACGTTGGTGATCGAGATAGTCGACCCCGTCAAGTTCGACGGGGACGCCTCACCGGACCTCGCGCTGCCGGCAGCCGCGGCGATCGCGCCTGCCAGTTCGGGAAGCCGCATCTCGTGCGCGTCGCGTACCACGGGCACCTTCAGACCCTCGTCGGTGGCCGTCGCAATGCCCAGGTGTACACGGTGGTGGGTCACGATCTCCTGGGTTTCCTCGTCCCATGACGAGTTCAACGACGGTTCGTCGGCTATGGCCCGCACCAGTGCGGTCGCAACGATCGCCAGCGACGTCAAGTGCGTGCTGTCGAACGGCGGCGATGAGCGCAGCCGCGTCACCAACTCGACGGTGTTCGTCACGTCGCACGTGAGAAACACCGTTGCGTGTGGCGCCGAGAATGCACTGCGTGTGACGGCCGCGGCACTGCGCTTGCGGATTCCGCGGATGGGGACACGTGTCTCGTCCTCGGATATCGATGCCTGCGCCAGTGATGCCTGCGCCAGTGCCCCGTCGGCGTTGCGCCGGACATCGGCGCGAGTGATCACACCACCCGGGCCGGTGCCCTCCACGGTGGCGAGGTCGACGCCGAGTTCCTTCGCCTCGCGCCTCGCGCCGGGTTTCGCGTCGGGCCGGCGTACGAGAGCACCGCTGCTGCTCGGCTCTGCGTCGGGCTCGGCCTTCCGGGAGCCTCGTCTGCTCACCGGCGCTGCGCCGGGACCGTAGCCGACGAGAACCTGCGGTCGCTGCTCGGTCGCCTGTTCTTCGGGTCCGGTGGACGTGGAATCGGTCTCGGCGCCACTGCCGTCCGGCACCGTGATCCTGCCGTCCGGCACCGTGATCCGCAGCAACGGAGCACCCACCGGCACAGTGTCTCCGGGGGAGGCAAGCAACTCGGCGACGGTCCCGGCGTACGGCGACGGCAACTCCACCGTCGCCTTCGCAGTTTCCACCTCGGCGATCACCTGATTGAGTTCGACGTGATCGCCCACCTGGACCGTCCACACGATCAGATCCGCGTCGGCCAGACCCTCACCCAGGTCGGGCAACCGGAATTCCTTGGCAGTGTCCACTCTCGGTTCTCCGTTGCTCACGCCGAGAAGCTGCGGTCGACGGCATCGAGAATCCGGTCCGGGTCGGGGCGGTGATGGGATTCGAGTTTCGCCGGGGGGTAGGGAATGTCGAATCCGCCGACCCGGAGCACCGGGGCTTCGAGTTGATAGAAGCACCTTTCGCTGATACGCGCCGCGATCTCAGCTCCGATCCCGCAGAAGACCGGCGCCTCCTGCACGACGACGAGCCGACCCGTGCGGCGCACCGATTCCTCGATGGTGTCGAAATCGATGGGCGAGAGGGATCGCAGGTCGATCACCTCGATCGAATGTCCTTCGCTCTCGGCAATATTCGCGGCCTGCAATGCCGTGGTCATGAGCGCACCGAACGTCACGAGTGTGGCGTCGGTCCCGGCGCGGGCGATGCGGGCTCGGTCGAGAGGTAGTTCCGGTGCCGCGTCGATGTCGACCGGTCCGCGTTCCCAGTAGCGGTGTTTCGGTTCGAGGAAGATCACCGGATCGTCGAGCGTGACGGACTGCTGGATCATCGCGAACGCGTCTGCGGGGTTGCTGGGGGAGACCACCCGCAGGCCCGCGGTGTGGGTGAAGTACACCTCGGGCGATTCCGAATGGTGCTCTACCGCGCCGATTCCGCCGCCGTACGGGATGCGGATGGTCAGCGGTGCCCGGACGGCGCCCGCGGTGCGGTAGTGGATCTTCGCGACCTGCGAGACGATCTGATCGAACGCGGGATACACGAACCCGTCGAACTGGATCTCGCACACCGGCCGGTAGCCGCGCAGTGCCATCCCGAACGCGGCGCCGATGATCCCGGATTCGGCCAGTGGTGTGTCGATGACCCGGCCGTCACCGAAATCCTTCTGCAGCGTGTCGGTGATGCGGAAGACCCCGCCCAGCCGGCCCACGTCCTCGCCCATGATCACGACCTTGCGATCGTGTTCGAGTGCGCGACGCAGACCTGCATTGAGGGCTGCGCCGAGTGTCATCGTGGTGGTGGTGGTCGTCGTCGTGGTGGTCGTCGTCGTGGTGGTCATCTTCCGGCCTCCTCGGTGGACACGAAACTCGCGAGGTAGTTCGCGTAGTCGGCGCGTTCTCGTTCGAGCAGTGGATGCGCGGTGGTGTACACGTGGTCGAACATGCTCAGCGGCTCGGGATCGGGTAGGTCGAGGGTGCCGCCGCGCATGCGCGCCGCGGCTGCATCGGCCGCATCCTTCACCTCGGCGAAGAAGGTGTCGTCCGCGAGGTTCTCGCGGTCCAGTAGCTTGCGCACCCGCTCGATCGGGTCGCGTGCCCGCCATTCGTCGAGGTCGGCGTCGGTGCGGTAGCGGGTGGGGTCGTCGGAGGTGGTGTGCGGACCCATCCGGTAGGTCAGGGCCTCGACGAAGAACGGCCCCGCGCCGTCGCGCGCATGCCGGGCCGCGCGGCGGGTGACAGCGAGGACCGCGAGTACGTCGTTGCCGTCGACCTGCACGGCGGGCATACCGAACCCGGCGGCGCGTTGCGCGAGCGGGACCGGCGTCTGAATGTGAGTGGGGGCGCTGATCGCCCAGTGATTGTTCTGGCAGAAGAACACGACGCCGACGCCCCAGCTCACCGCGAAGCCGAGCGCCTCGGACACATCGCCCTGGCTGGTGGCGCCGTCGCCGAAATAGGCGACGGTCGCGATATCAGCGCCGTCGAGCTTGGCGCCCATCGCGTATCCGGTGGCGTGCAACCCCTGCGAACCCACGACGATCGCGGGGTTCGTCATGTTCACGGTCGCGGGATCCCAACCGGAGTGCGCACATCCGCGCCACATCCGGGTCATGTCGGCGGGATCGACACCGCGGCACCAGGCGACTCCGTGCTCGCGGTAACTGGTGAAGATGTAGTCGTCGCGCTCGAGCGCGTAGGCAGATCCGACCTGCGCGGCCTCCTGACCGGTGAGGGGCGCCCAGAGGCCGAGTTCGCCCTGCCGCTGGAGAGCGGTGGCTTCGGCGTCGAGCCGGCGGACGACGACCAGATCGCGGTACATCGTGCGCAGACACTCGGGATCGATGTCGGCAACCAGCGCGGCGTATTCGGGGTTGTGGACGCGCCTGCCGTCAGGCTGGATGAGCTGAACAGGATAGGTAGGGGATACCACCATCGTCGATCACCTCGTCGGTGCAGGACCGGATGCCCTTGTGGGACGGACCGGACTCGTAATGTGTCGTACCTCACATGATCCACGTTCGGGGAGAGTGCGCAATCGACCGAGGTCGGATTGGGCAGGAAGCACGGGTACTCGCCGGTTACGGGTGGCACACTGTGAAAGATGACCAATGTGGACGCGACCGACGCCCGTCTGCTGGTGGAGCTGGCGCGCACACCGCGGGCCACAGGTGTCGAGCTGGCGCAGCGTCTGGGGTTGTCCCGCAACACCGTGCAGGCGCGTCTTGCGCGATGGGATGCGGAAGGGCTGCTGGCGTCGTTCGAGCGGCGGGTCGATCCGGTTGTGCTCGGCTATCCGCTCGCCGCGTATGTGGCGACGACGGTGGACCAGCATCGTCTCTCCGACGTAGTAGCGGCGCTGGAGCGGATCCCGGAGGTCGTCGAGGTCTACGGGCTCGCGGGCGCCATCGATCTGTCCGTCAAGATCGTCGCCCGCGACACGGACGACCTGTACCGGCTCGCCGGACAGATTCTCGAGATTCCCGGAGTGGAACGCACCAACATGTCGCTGGTGATGCGTGAACTCGTCCGGCAGCGCGCGGTGCCGCTGCTCGGGAAAATTCTCGGCGACGAATAGTGGCCGAACCGCCGGCCGGGCTCAGGTCGAGCGGGTGACGAGCTTCGTGACGGCCTTGCGGATCTGCTCGGGGATCGGGACGGGGTGTCGCGTGTTCATATCGACGTACACGTGGGCGAAACGCCCGGTGGCAGCCGGAACGAGCGTGCCGTCGGCCTCCTCACGGAACAGGGCCAGTGAGTAGGTTACCGACCGGCGGCCGAGGCTCTCGACGGCGAGTCCCACCTGAAGGCGATCGGGGAACGACAGTTCCGCGAGATAGCGGCACGAGGTTTCGGCGACCACACCGATGGCGTCGAGTTCGCGGATATCCACACCGGTCGTGGTCATCAGCCAGCCGTTGATCGCCGAGTCGAAGTACGAGTAGTAGGTCACGTTGTCGACGTGGCCGTAGTGATCGTTGTCGGCCCAGCGGGTCTGCACCGGCCACAGCACCGGGAACTGCCCCGGGTCGGGAGGCGCTGAGGGTCTCGTCGGCTGGCGGTTGGTCACATCTCGACGATAGTGCTATACGGACAGCAATTCTGATCAACAGTGCCCACATTGCAGAACCGACACCGAAAAAGGGCGAATCGGGGCCCTTTGGCGGCACATCGACCCGGCGCTGCGTGCCATCATTCGGTATGGCCGACCAGAATGTCCTCATCTCTTCCGCGGAACTCGCCGAACGTGTCGACGGCGGAAGACCGCCGATCCTGCTCGATGTGCGCTGGGCACTCGGCGACCGGCACGGCCGGGAGAACTACCGCGAAGGTCACATTCCGGGTGCGGTGTTCGTCGATCTCGACGCCGAACTCGCCGATCCTCCGTCCCTCGAACTGGGACGGCACCCGTTGCCCGACATCGAACGCCTGCAGGAGGAAGCCCGCAGGTGGGGAATCTCCGAGGACTCCACGGTGGTGGCCTACGACGCGACCGGTTCGATGGCGGCGGCGCGCGCGTGGTGGCTGCTGAAGTGGGCGGGGGTGCCGGACGTCCGCCTGCTCGACGGCGGACTGCCCGCGTGGATCGCAGGAGGTCACGCGGTCGCGGCCGGTCCGGGTGCGGAACACCGTCCGGGCACGATCGCGCTCACCGCAGGGCACATGCCGACGGTCGGCATCGACGAAGCCGCAGAATTTCCGTCGCACGGGGTGCTGCTCGATGCGCGCACCGCGGAGCGCTATCTCGGGAGCGAGGAACCGGTGGACTCGCGCGCCGGGCACATCCCGGGCGCGATCAATGCGCCGACCGCCGGAAATCTCCGTGAGGACGGCACATTCCGGCCGGTCGATCAGCTCGCCGCTCGCTTCGCGGAACTGGGTGTGACGGGGGACGTGGCCGTGTACTGCGGATCGGGGGTGAACGCGGCGCACGAGATCGCAGCGCTGGCCATCGCGGGGATCGAGGCATCCCTGTTTCCGGGATCGTGGTCGCAGTGGTCCGGTGATACTCGCCGGGTCGTCGCAACGGGTTGACGGAGATGGCGACATGAATCGGACATAGCCGGAATGTGAACCGCTGTGTACGTTACCTCTGGTGACCTGTACAACCATGATGCGCGTGACCTTCCCTCTCCTGGCCACGGCCGTTGCCGGTGCGATGATCTTCACGCCCATCGCCGCTGCGGAGCCGGTCGATCCGGGAGCGCCCGCCGTATCCGAGTGCGTTCCCTCCGATGCCGTTCCCATCGACTCCGCGGCCGATCTCGGCGCGCTGACCGACCCGGCGGGAATCGAGACCTTCGCCGACGCGCGTGCCCGCATCGGTGCACTGCGCGACGTGCTCAGCCGAAGCGACGACTATCGCGGCACGTTCGTCCTCGCGTTCGACGAGATCCTCGCCTTGACCGAGCCGACCCTGACTTCGGGTGTCTACGACGATCCGGTGTGGGCGGAGAACCTGGCGGTGGAGGTCGTGCGGTTGTACATGGCCAACCTGCACGAATACGTCACCGGAGGCACTCCGGCCCCGCACTGGGCCTCGGCGCTCGCGCTCACCGAGCAGTGTGACCGGAGCCCGGGCCGGGTGCTCACCGGCGCGATCGTGGCGCACCTGGTGATCGACTTTCCCGAGGCGCTCGTGACGATCGGATCGACGCCGGAACACACCCGTGACTTCTACCGATCTCGGTGAGAGTGCTCCATCGTTCACGGTGGAGGTGAATCACCGTCACTCAGGGCGACGTTGAGACCTCACGTACTCGGCAATCACCGACAACGGCGCGCCGCCCGCAGTCCCGCAGTAATACGAGCGGGACCATACATGCCCGCCCCACAGGTACCGGGAAAGGTGCTCCGCGTGATCGCGCCGCACGTGCCGCGATGACACGCCCTTGAGTGAATTCACCAACTTCGACAGCTGCACGGTGGCGGGGAAGTCGACGAGCAGGTGCACATGATCGTCCTCGCCGTTGAACTCCCGCAGCTCGCAGCTGAAGTCCGCGCAGACTCTCCGCATGATCTGCTCGCAGTCCGCCAAGATCGGTCCGGTGAACGCACCCCGGCGGAATTTTGTGACAAACACCAAATGCACATGACAATCCCAGAGAGCATGTCTACCACGTCGGACAAGGTCAACATCAGTCATGACACCAAATGCTATCGTGCTGGTGTGTTGAAGCGATACCGCTACCGCGCCTACCCCACAGGGGAACAGCACAGGGCGCTGTCTCAACTGTTCGGGTGCTGCCGGGTGGTGTTCAACGACGCGCTTGCCGCCCGCGAGTCCGCCCGCAAAGCCGGAAACCCTGTGCCCGGCAAAAGCGAGTTGTCGGCGGCGCTGACCGCCGCGAAAACGACTCCCGAACGGGCGTGGTTGGCTGAGGTGTCGTCGGTGCCGTTGCAGCAGTCGTTGGCGGACCTGCATCGCGCGTATGCCAATTTCTTCGATTCCCGTACCGGGAAACGTAAAGGCCGCAAGGTCGGTGCGCCGCGCTTCAAGAAGCGGACACATCGCCAGTCTGCTCGTTTCACCCGTAACGCCGGGTTCTCGGTTCTCGAGCCGGGCGGTGGTATCGGCCTGGTGCGGTTGCCGAAGATCGGGTGGGTGCGGTACGAGTCGTCGCGGCCGTTGCCGGCGGACCCGTCGAGTGTGACGGTGATCCGGGAGGCGGACGGCCGGCACTATGTGTCGTTCGTGGTCGACGAGCCCGTGCCCGTGCCTGTTGTGGTTGTCCCTCAGTTGGCGCCGGCCCGATGCGCGGGCATCGACGTCGGTCTCACTGACCTTGCGGTGATCGTGTACGACGACGGTACTCGTGAGAAGGTCGACAATCCTCGCTGGTTGCGGTCGAAGGAACGGCGTCTGGGCCGTGCGCAGCGGGCGTATTCACGCACCGAACGTGGGTCGAAGAATCGGGACAAGGCTCGCCGGAAGGTCGCGGCGGCGCACCGGAAGGTGCGCGAGACGCGCCTGGATCACCATCACAAGCTGGCATTGAGGTTGGTCCGCGAGAACCAAGCGGTCGCACTCGAGGGGTTGTCGGTGGCGGGTTTGGCGCGCACGAGGGTGGCGAAGTCGGTGCACGATGCCGGCTGGTCGACGCTGACCCGGCTGATCGAGGAGAAAGCCGCCCGGTATGGCGCGGTGGTGCACACGATCAGTCAGTGGGAGCCGACGTCGCAGGTGTGCGCGGGTTGTGGGGTGCGGGACGGGAAGAAGCCGTTGGGTGTGCGGGTGTGGGTGTGCCCGTCGTGTGGGTTGGTGCTGGATCGGGACTACAACGCCGCTGTGAATGTGTTGCTCGCCGCCGGGCTGGTGGAGAGGGTAAACGCTTGTGGAGGGAGCGTAAGACGTGTGCTTGCATGCGCGGACCCGGTGAAGCAGGAACCCGCTGAACAGACCGCACCATGTGGTGCGGCTGCGTAGGAATCCTCCGTGTTCACGCGGGGGAGGAAGTCAAACCTTCGGTGAGGCGCTCGTGGCCGCGGCGCCCGTGATCGCCGACGAATTCGAACGCGCATACGGAACGGATATGGGCCCGTTCTTCACCGGGTGGTTCGTCGGAGATCTCGTCGGTGACACCGCGACCACCACGTTCATGTTCCAGTCTGCGCGAACGGTGGCCTGGGTCAACAACTTCGGGCTGCAGAACCCCGCGACCCACGACCTCACCCGCGCCGAGATGAATCTCGCGGTCGACGCCGCGAGCGTCGTCCTCGACGGACTCGAGGCGATCGGGACCGTATGAGCACTTCGGTGCGCTAGCGGCGTGAGTACTCGGATGCGCGCCGGATCTGTTCGCCGGTGGGCCTGACGCCGGTGTACAGCTCGAACTGCAGTGCCGCCTGGAGGGCGATCACCTCGTCGCCGGTGATCGTCGGCACCCCGCGTTCGCGTGCAGCGCGCACGAGCGGGGTATCGGGTGGCATTGCCACCACGTCGAACACCGTCGACGCTGCGGCGATGACGTCGTCGGGGAAGGGCAGCGCCTCGGATTCCGCCCCGCCTCCCGCCATTCCGATGGGCGTGGCATTGACGAGGAGTCCCGGCGCCGTATCGGTCGTGTCGGTGCGCCACGCGTAGCCGTATTTCTGGGCCAGCGCCCTACCGCTGACCTCGTTGCGTGCGACGACGGTGCCTTCGGTGAAACCGCTGTGGCGCAGGGCTGCGGCGACGGCCTTGGCCATGCCTCCGCTGCCGGCGATCGTGACGGGCAGGGCGGGGTCGACCGCATGTGCGGCGAGCAGGTCGACCACGGCCTGGTAGTCGGTGTTGTAGGCGTGGAGGGCCCCGTCGTCGTTGACGATCGTGTTGACCGACTCGATCGCTCGTGCCGAGTCGTGAAGAACATCCACCAGCGACAGCACGGCTTCCTTGAACGGCATCGACACACCCGCACCGCGAATGCCCAGCCCGCGGATCCCGGCCACCGCGTCGCCGATGTCGGTGGGGCGGAACGCCTTGTACACGAAGTCGAGATCGAGTTCCTCGTAGAGGTAGTTGTGGAATCGAGTTCCGATGTTGCTGGGTCTGCCCGAGAGGGAGATGCACAACTGCGTGTCTTTGGAGATGCGCGAGGCCATTCCCATACGGTAGTCCGGCCACCGATCGGAATTCTGTTCTCTCAAAAGAGAATGAGGTATGTTCTCGCTATGGGAGACGATCTGGGAGCCGGTGGACTGCGATTCGAGCGTGAAGGTGCGATCGGATGGTGCACCATCGACCGCCCCGCCGCACGCAACGCATTCACCCCCGCCATGTACTACGGCCTCAAACGCGCCGTCCGGCTGGTCAACAACGACCCCGATCTGCGGGCGCTGATCATCACCGGAGTCGACGACGTCTTCGCGCCGGGCGGCGACCTGGGTGGCCGTACCGAACCGGGCGACAACCTGCCGGAAGGGCTCTCCGGAGAAGAAGTCGTACCGTTCCTGGCCATTCGCGACAGTCGCGCGCCCGTCATCTCCGCGGTCAACGGAATCTGCCAGGCGGGCGGGTTGCTCGTGGCCATGATGTCCGACATCGCAGTGGCCAGCGACCGCGCGACCTTCCGCGTGCCCGAACTCCTGCGTGGAATTCCCGACGCGACCTACGCCGCGACACTGCCCGCGCACATCGGCCTGGCCGCGGCCCGCGATCTGATCCTCTCGGCCCGCAAGTTCGATGCGGCCGAGGCCCTGCGTCTCGGCGTGATCTCCCGCGTCGTTCCGCACGACCAACTGCGCGAAGCTGCGCTGACTGCAGCGCGCGAGGTGCTGCAGACCGCGCCGATCGCGCGAGCCCAGGTCAAACGCATGCTCAACGACCGATACGGATTGATCGACTACCAGACCATGTTCGGTGCGCTCGAGACATCACAGGAACCCCGCGAAGGGATGAGGGCGTTCATGGAGAAGCGCGACCCGGAGTGGATTCCACAGAATCTGCCGACCGCCTGACAGTTACCTCTCCGGGCACGTCTCGGCCGCGTCGGCGAGGGCGCCGTGATCCTCCACGGTGATCGGCAACCCGTACCGCAACGCGACCGTGAGGTACTTACCCGCAAACCAGCATCGATACCCGGCGGCGGGTGGTAGCCACCCGGAGGGGGTGTGGTCGCGTTTGGCCATGTTCGCGTTGCCGTCGACGGCAATCAGGTTGTACAGCACGTCGTTTGCGAACTGCCTGCGCAGTTCCACCGCCCACGTCGAGGCGCCGTGATCCCAGGCCGCCGCCAACGGATAGATGTGGTCGATGTGCACCGCATTCGCTTGCGCGCGCTGGAAGTTCACCCGCGCACCGGTGTACGGATCGTCGAGGGTCCCAGCGGTAACGATGCAGTCGCCGCTGCCTGGCCGGAGGACGACGTCGCGCAGGTCCCGCGCAAGCACGTTGTTGCGGGTGTCGCAGCCGTCGTGTCCGCCGGGCCCGGGGTGCTCGTCCGTCCACGCGTGCCCGAAGACGCAGCCGGCACCGCTTCCGCAGTCGCGGTCGTAGCCACCGGGGTGCGGGCGCTCGGGTACCACCGTCACCGCAGTGAGTAACTCGTCGATCACGCTGCGCGACGGACTGCCGGGGACGGGATCCGTCGCCCGAGTCGAGAAGTCGTACCACCACGACACGATCATCGTGATCACGACCACCGCCACCCACCACTTCGCGTTCCCACCGGGCATCGGGAGATCGTGGCAGGTCGGCGTCGGGATGTCGTGTTCACGCGCCCCGAGGACTCCCGCGCGGGTCATGTCGCGTGCACGTGCCCACTCGGCGCACCCGGCGATCGGATCAGCCGTCGGTGGTCAACGGGAAACGTGTCGCGCGAATGGATGCGACGGTGCAGCCGTCGTGTCCGACGATCCATGAGCCACCCGATTGGCGGCATTCTGCGATCCGGTCGTAGACCCTGAGCAGGAAGAAGATCGCTTCCTCAGGGCTGGGGGTCGCGGCGAGGCGATGTGACTCACCGTGTTTGGTGCCGTCGAGCCACACCCCGCACTGGCCGTCCAGGCGCAACGTGGTGACGTGGTCCCAGTCGACGAACGCGTACTTCACCTGCTCCCACGGAGTATGCGTACTGTGGGTCTGCTCGAGAACCTGGATCAGGACGGGCATAGGCCCATCTTCCTCCGCTCGCGCGCCCCGATCCAGAGAGCTCGGCTCCAGAACTCTCAGTGTCCGGAATTCTCACCTGACCGTCACGACCACCTTGCCGCGTGCGTGACCGTCTTCGACGAGCGCCAGTGCGCGACCGGCCTCGTGGAGGGGGAACGTGTGCTCGATCCTCGGATCGAGCACGCCACTGTCGATGAGCGCCGCGACACGCGCGAAGACATCGGTGGTGCGACGACGGTGGACGCCCGAACCACCGAGGTCGGAGGCGAGGCCCGGATCGGCGACACTGATGATCCGCACATCGAGTCCGCACGCCGCAGCGGCGCGTGCCAGGACGTCCCCGCCCACCAGGTCGACGATCACCGTCACCTTTCCGGCGTGTTTCCCTGCCGCCACGATCCGGTCCTCACTGCCGGCGCCGGACTCGATCCAGATGCCGCCGTTCGCCTCCACCAGGTCCGTCTTGTCTGCACTCGCGACACCGAGCACCGCCGCCCCCTGCGCGTGGGCCAGTTGGGTGACGGCGGAACCGACACCACCTCCGGCGCCGAGCACCAGCACAGTGTCGGCGTCGACGATCTCGAGCTGTTCGACGATGTCCAACGCGGTGCCCGCAGCGACAGGAATGGTCGCTGCCGCGGCAAAGCCCAGTCCCTGGGGTTTGTGCGCGGCGCTGTCGGCGTTGAGCACGGTGTATTCGGCGTAACCTCCGAAGCCGGTGGCCGTCGATCCGAAGACGGCGTCACCGACCGCGAAATCCCGGCCGTTCTCACCCACCTCGGTGACCACACCCGACACTTCGCGTCCCAGGACGGCGGGCAGCGTCACCGGGACCGTGTCCTTGCGCGTGCCTGCCCGCACCTTCCAGTCGGCCGGATTCACCCCGGCAGCGTGCACCGCGACGAGGAGCTGACCCGGGCCCGGCCTCGGTACTTCCAGGTCGAAGACCTGCTGGGTACCGGGGCCGCCGTACTCCGAGAATCCATACGCAATCGCCATCTTCACAGCCTGCCACCTCCGTCGTCGGCGAGGGCTGGCACCATATAGGGATGTTCTTGCACGGGCTCTGGTCACCTGGATCGGGCCTAGTGCTGTGGCGGGAACCGGACGAAACGGCCGCCGTCGCATCCGACGCATCCGAATCGGCGGGCCTCGTGGTGTCTGCAGATGATGCAGAGCTGCCGTCGGCGCTGCGCAGGTGGACGGACCGGCCGTTCCGGCACCGGGTCGAACTGACTCTGCCTGGCGACACGGAACCGCGCACCCTTCCCGCCGTGGCCATCGCACCGGCGGACGCGGCCGAACTCCTGCTCGACGTCCCGCGCCGCGCCCAGGGCATTGCGGGAGATCTCCGATTCCTCGTGCACGTGGCGCGAGGCATCGAACGATGGGCGCAGGCCGGACGCGTGGCGCCGGAGTTGGCGCGCGCCGAGAAGCAGTGGTGGGCACGGTGGCGGCTCCTCGGCGGGGAGAAGACGCGTGCGTGGCTCGCAGAGCTCGCCGCGGCGATGCCGCCGGTCCAGCGGCAGCTCGGTCGTCCCGCTGCTCTGCTCGACGACATGTGCGCCGAGCTGACCGACCCGATCGTTCGCGGGTTGCACCGGCCGTCGACGTCGCTGCACCCCCTCGTTGCTGCGCTCGCCGACGGTAACCCACATCCGCGCGGCAGCCAGCGCATGGCCGATGCCCTCGAAGAGTGGCGGGCCAGCCTCGCGGGATTCGAACCCGATCTCGTGCTCCGACTGGTGGAACCCGACGACAGCGACGCCACAGACAGTGGCGCAAGAGACAGCGGCGCCGACGCGTTCTGGCGTCTCGAGGTGTGCCTGCGGACGGAAGGGCAGTCGCCGGTTCCGCTGCCCGTGGAGTCGACCGACGCGCACCTGCTCCAGATCGGTGTCCGCAAGCTCGGCGCCGCCCTCAACGCGTACCCGCGACTGCAGGATGTCCCGCGCGATCCCGACACACTCGACCTCCTGCTGCCGACCCCGGTCGTGATCGATCTGGTCGAGCACGGCGCGCGCGCTCTGCAGTCGGCCGGAGTGTCGTTGCTGTTGCCGAGGGCGTGGGCCACGGTCGACCCGTCGTTGCGTCTGAAAGTGAACTCGTCCGTCGCACCCGTGACCGCCGACGAGAGCGCGGTGGGAATGAACGCGATCGTCTCCTACGAGTGGCAGCTCGCCGTCGGCGACATGCTGCTCACCCATTCCGAGATGGAAGACCTCGTCGCCGCGAACAGTGACCTGGTGAAGCTGCGCGGTAAATGGGTCCGCGCCGACAACGAGGCGCTCGCACGCGCCGCCGAGTACGTCAATGCGCATTCCGAGCAGGACGGGTCGCTCGGTTCACTGTTCGCGCAGTTCACCGGTGATGAGCCACCGCCGGTAGAGGTCACCGACATCACCGCGTCCGGGTGGATCGAGACGCTGCTCGACGGCCAGGTGCATCCCGAGCCGGTGTCGGTGCCGCAGGATCTGCGCACCGAGCTGCGGCCGTACCAGCAGCGAGGACTCGACTGGCTCGCGTTCATGACCCGGCTCGGTCTCGGCGCGGTGCTCGCAGACGACATGGGCCTGGGTAAGACGGTGCAGGTGCTCGCACTGCTCGCCCACGAACGCGAGGTGGATCGGGCAGACGGTTCCGCGGCCCTGTATACCGCACCGGCCCTGCACCCCGCGCCGACGCTGCTGGTGTGCCCGATGTCCGTCGTCGGCAACTGGCACCGGGAGGCCGAGCGGTTCGTTCCCGGCCTGCGCGTGCACGTGCACCACGGGCCTCAGCGTCTGCGGGGGAAGGCCCTCGTTGCGGCTGTCGCAGATCACGATCTGGTGATCACCACCTACGCGATCGTCGCGCGCGATATCGCGCAGTTGGTGGAGTTGTCGTGGCGGCGGGTCGTGCTCGACGAGGCGCAGCACGTGAAGAACGCGAGCACCGGACAGTCACGGGCCACCCGCGCTATTCCCGCGGCGCACCGCATCGCGCTCACCGGTACCCCGGTCGAGAACCGCCTCGAGGAACTTCGGTCGATCCTCGATTTCGCGAATCCGAGGTTGCTCGGTAGCGCCGCAGGATTCCGGGCGAAGTTCGCGGTGCCCATCGAACGCGACCACGATTCGGCGGCCGCTGCGCGACTGCGCGCACTGACGGCGCCGTTCGTGTTGCGGCGGGTCAAGACCGACCCCGACGTGATCTCCGATCTGCCCGAGAAGTTCGAGCAGACCGTCCGCGCCAACCTCACCGCCGAACAGGCCGCACTGTACCGCGCGGTCGTCGACGACATGATGCGCAAGATCCGCGACAAAGAGGGAATGGCCAGGAAGGGGGCGGTGCTGGCGGCGCTGACCCGCCTCAAGCAGGTGTGCAACCATCCCGCTCACTATCTGGGCGACGGGTCGCCGGTGTTGCGCCGTGGCCGGCACCGGTCGGGCAAACTCGGATTGATCGAGGACATCGTCGAATCGGTGCTCGCCGAGGGGGAGAAGGTGCTGCTGTTCACCCAGTTCCGGGAGTTCGGCACCCTCATCGCTCCCTATCTCGAGCAACGGTTCGCGGCCGAGGTGCCGTTTCTGCACGGCGGTGTACCGAAGGGAAAACGCGACGACATGGTCACCCGATTCCAACAGGAAGGTGCGGGGCCTCCCATCATGCTGCTGTCGCTCAAGGCGGGCGGCACGGGCCTGAACCTGACAGCGGCCAACCATGTGGTGCACCTGGACCGATGGTGGAACCCGGCGGTCGAGAACCAGGCCACCGACCGTGCCTTCCGCATCGGGCAACGCCGCGACGTGCAGGTACGCAAGCTGGTGTGTGTGGGTACGGTCGAAGAACGGATCGACGAAATGCTTACCGGGAAGCAGGAACTCGCCGACCTTGCGGTCGGGGTGGGGGAGAACTGGATCACCGAACTGTCCACGGATCAGCTGCACTCGCTGCTGACTCTCGGCGACGACGCGGTGGGTGACTGATGGCGGGCCGGGGCGACGGGGCATTTCAGAGGAGCGATTCCAGCAAGTACGGCTCGGCCCGGCCGGTGGCGCACGGTGTGGAGGCGCGCACCAAACGCGGCGCGATCGGCCGCAGTTGGTGGTCGAAAGAACTGATCGCGGCCATGGAACAGGTGGCCGACAAGGGGCGGCTGACCCGGGGGCGTGCGTATGCACGTTCGGGTCAGGTGGTGTCGATGCGACTCGAACCCGGCGCGGTGATCGGCGACGTGCAGGGCAGTCAGCTGCGCCCGTTCACGTCCACCGTCAGGGTGCGCGCGCTGTCGGAGGAGGCAGTCGGCGAACTGATCGAGCAGGTGCGTTCGTCGCCCGGGCTGCTCGCGCGCGTGGCCGGGGGAGTGCTCCCCGAAGAACTCGGGCCGCTGTTGTTGCCCCGCCGAGCGGGGGAGCTCGACTTCGACTGCACGTGCCCCGACGACGGCTGGCCGTGCACACACGCTGCGGCGGTGGCATTCCTGTTGGCCGAGCATGTCGACGAGAACCCGTTGTCCGTCCTGACGCTGCGTGGTGTCGACCTGCCGATGCTCATCGGCGGGGTCGAGGAGGAGGCGCGCGACGACGGCGACTTCTACGGCGACGAGACCGAACTGCCGGAACTGCCGGTCGAGCGCTTCCGACCTGCCCTCGACGACTTGGATCCGATGTTGCTGCGCCGGGCATTGCGGGCGGGCGGAACCGATGAGGCCGTCGTGATCCGGGGGATGTCCGATCTCGAGGATCTCTACCGCCGTCTGCGCTGATCCGCCCGCTCGGATTGTAGTGGCCCGGCATGTGACGGTAGACATACATGGACTTCCGACTATAGGATGGTCGAAGACTTCGGGCGGTCTCGGACTTCCCGGTCATCGACACGACTATCTCTGAGGACGGTTCGACATGAGCGTTCGAGAACTCACCCACTTCGTCGGCGGCGAGCACATTCCCGGTGCCTCCGGTCGCTACGCCGACGTCTTCGATCCCAACACCGGAGCCGTTCAGGCGCGAGTGCCGCTCGCCGACACCGCAGAGGTCGAAGCGGTCATCGCCAACGCTGCCGAAGCGCAGAAGGTATGGGCATCCTGGAACCCGCAGAAGCGCGTCCGCGTCCTGATGAAGTTCGTGCAGCTCGTGCAGGACAACATGGACGAGCTGGCGCACCTGCTGTCGAGTGAGCACGGTAAGACCCTCGCCGACGCGAAGGGCGACGTCCAGCGCGGCCTCGAGGTCGTCGAGGTGTGCCTCGGTGCTCCCCACATGCTCAAGGGCGAGTACACCGAAACGGCAGGCACCGGCATCGACGTCTACTCGATGCGTCAGCCACTGGGCGTCGTCGCAGGCATCACCCCGTTCAACTTCCCGGCCATGATCCCGCTGTGGAAGGCAGGTCCGGCCCTCGCCTCCGGTAACGCATTCGTCCTCAAGCCGTCCGAGCGCGACCCGTCCGTGCCGCTGCGCCTGGCCGAGCTCTTCCTCGAGGCCGGCCTCCCCGCGGGCGTCTTCAACGTCGTCAACGGCGACAAGACGGCCGTCGACGTTCTGCTGAACGACAAGCGTGTCAAGGCCGTCGGCTTCGTGGGATCGACACCGATCGCGCAGTACATCTACGAGACCGCCGCGAAGAACGGCAAGCGTGCACAGTGCTTCGGTGGGGCGAAGAACCACGCGATCATCATGCCCGACGCCGACCTCGATCAGGTGGCAGATGCGCTGATCGGTGCCGCCTACGGTTCGGCCGGTGAACGCTGCATGGCGTTGTCGGTGGCCGTCCCCGTCGGTGAGGACACCGCCGATCGGCTCGTCGCCAAGCTCACCGAGCGCATCGCCGAACTGCGCATCGGCACCAGCTTCGACGAGAAGGCGGACTTCGGACCCCTCGTGACCGCCGCGGCCCGCGACCGCGTCCACGAATACATCGGTAAGGGTGTCGACGAAGGCGCCGAACTCGTCGTGGACGGCCGCGGATTCGTCCTCGAAGGTCACGAGAACGGATTCTTCTCGGGCGCAACACTGTTCGACAAGGTCACCACCGACATGACGATCTACAAGGAAGAGATCTTCGGACCGGTGCTGACAGTCGTTCGTGCACGCGACTACGAGGAAGCGCTGCGTCTGCCCACCGAACACGAATACGGCAACGGCGTCGCGATCTTCACTCGCGACGGAGATACCGCCCGCGACTTCACCAATCGCGTCGAGGTCGGCATGGTCGGCGTCAACGTCCCCATCCCGGTGCCGATCGCGTACTACACCTTCGGCGGCTGGAAGGCCTCGGGCTTCGGCGATCTCAACCAGCACGGGCCCGACGCGTTCCGCTTCTACACCAAGACCAAGACGGTCACTCAGCGCTGGCCTTCCGGCGTCAAGGAAGGCGACCTCGAGGGCGCCCACGTGGCCGACACCGACCACTTCGTCATCCCGACCATGGACTAGGCGGCACCGACAATGTTCGCACTCACCGACGACGACGACCGGGCGATCCGCGACACGGCCCGCGACTTCGCCAGCGAGTACCTGGCCCCGAACGCGGTGGAATGGGACCAGGAGAAGTACTTCCCGGTCGACGTGTTGCGCAAGGCCGCGGCACTGGGCATGGGTGGAATCTACGTCCGCGAGGATGTCGGCGGATCCGGGCTGCGACGCCTCGACTCCGTCCGCATCTTCGAGGAACTCGCCAAGGGCTGCCCCTCGATCGCCGCGTACATCTCCATCCACAACATGGTGGCGTGGATGATCGACAAATACGGCGACGACGAACAGCGCCGCCGCTGGCTGCCGAGCCTGTGTTCGATGGAACACCTCGGCAGCTACTGCCTCACCGAACCGGGCGCAGGTTCCGATGCTGCGGCCTTGAGCACCAAAGCCGTGCGCGACGGCGACGAGTACGTGCTCAACGGAGTCAAGCAATTCATCTCGGGCGCCGGTACATCCGACGTGTACGTGGTGATGGCCCGCACCGGCGACACCGGTGCGCGCGGAATCTCCGCGTTCATCATCCCGAAGGACACCCCCGGACTGTCGTTCGGCGCAAACGAGAAGAAGATGGGCTGGAACGCGCAACCCACCCGCCAGGTGATCTTCGAAGATGCCCGAATCCCCGCCGAGAATCTTCTCGGTGACGAGGGCGGCGGTTTCCGGATCGCGATGCACGGGCTCAACGGGGGACGGCTCAACATCGCCGCCTGCTCGGTCGGCGGCGGCCAGACCGCCCTCGACCGGACGGTCGCGTACCTCGCCGAGCGTAAGGCGTTCGGTGAGCGGCTGCTCGAGTCTCCCGCACTGCAGTTCCGGCTCGCCGACATGCGCACCGAACTGGAAGCTGCGCGCACACTGCTGTGGCGCGCCGCCGACGCCCTCGACACCGAGGCCGCCGACGTCGTGGAGCTGTGCGCGATGGCGAAGCGGTTCGCGACCGACGCGGGGTTCAGCGCCGCGAACGAAGCCCTGCAGCTGCACGGCGGATACGGTTACCTTGCCGAGTACGGGATCGAGAAGATCGTGCGAGATCTGCGCGTTCACCAGATCCTGGAAGGAACCAACGAGATCATGCGGCTGGTCATCGCGCGCAGCGTGGTGGCGGCGGCGCAGACAGGAGCGGCATGACGGGGAACGAACCCGAGATCCTCATCGAGGCGAAGAACGGACTCGGCCGGATCACTCTGAACCGGCCCAAGGCGATCAACGCACTCAACCACACCATGGTTCAAGCGATGGCCGAGGCGCTGCTGGAGTGGTCCACCGACGACACGATCCGTGCCGTCGTGATCACCGGCGCGGGCGAACGCGGCCTCTGCGCAGGCGGCGACATCGTCGCGATTTACCACGATGCGAAGGACGGCGGTACAGGCACGCAGGACTTCTGGCGCGACGAGTACGTCCTCAACGCCGCGATCGGTCGTTACCCGAAGCCGTACGTGGTGATCATGGACGGCATCGTGATGGGCGGCGGCATCGGGATCTCGGCGCACGGCAACGTACGGATCGTCACCGAACGTTCCTCTCTCGCAATGCCGGAGGTCGGAATCGGGTTCATCCCCGACGTCGGCGGAACCTACCTGCTCTCGCGGGCCCCGGGCGAACTCGGCACACATATCGCCCTGACCACCGGGCGAATGAAGGCCGGCGACGCCATCGCACTCGGCTTCGCCGACCACTTCGTCCCGTCCGAGGCACTCGACAAGTTCGTCGCCGCACTCGAATCCGGATCGGTCGACGATGCCCTGGCCGAATACTCGCAGCCCGCACCGGAATCGGTGCTGCTCACCCAGCAGAGCTGGATCGACGCGGCCTACTCCGCCGACAACGTCGAGGAGATCGTCGAACGGCTCCGTTCCTCCGACGTTCCGGAAGCGGAGGCCGCCGCCGAGACAATCGTGGGCAAGTCGCCCGCCGCGCTCGAGGCCACCCTGCGCTCGCTCCGGCACGCCCGCGATCTCCACACCCTCGAAGAAGTCCTCAACGAGGAGTACCGAGTGTCGCTCGCGTCGTTGAAGACCCACGACCTCGTCGAAGGTATTCGCGCGCAGGTCATCGACAAGGACCGTAACCCCGCCTGGTCCCCGGCGACCCTCGCCGACGTCACCGTCGCCGATGTCGACGCCTACTTCCAGCCGCTCGGCGATCTCGAACTCGGGCTCGCCGCCGACGAAGGAGATCGATAGATGAGCACTCTCCCCAGCGTTGCCTTCCTCGGCCTCGGGCACATGGGCGGTCCGATGGCCGCGAATCTGGTGAAGGCCGGCTACTCGGTGACCGGGTTCGACCCGGTTCCCGCCGCTGTACAACAGGCCACCGAAGACGGCATCACCGTCGTGTCGTCGGCGGTGGAGGCCGTGGGCAGCGCGGACATCGTCGTCACCATGCTGCCCAACGGCAAGCTCGTGCTGGACCTGTACGACGAGATCCTGCCCGTGGTGAAGGCGAACACCCTGTTCGTCGACAGCTCCACCATCGACGTCGCCGACGCTCGCGAGGCCGGGTCGCGCGCGCAGGCGGCCGGACACCGTGCCATCGACGCACCCGTGTCCGGCGGTGTCGCAGGCGCGACCGCGGGCACCCTCGCGTTCATGGTCGGTGGATCCGAGGCGGACTTCGGGTCGGCGCAGCCGTTGCTCGAGGTCATGGGTCGCAAGGTTGTCCATTGCGGCGGGTCGGGTAACGGCCAGGCCGCGAAGATCTGCAACAACATGATCCTCGGTGTGTCGATGATCGCGATCAGCGAGGCGTTCGTGCTCGGCGAGAAGCTGGGCCTGACCAACCAGGCCCTGTTCGACGTCGCGTCCAACGCGTCGGGCCAGTGCTGGGCGCTCACGAGCAACTGCCCCGTGCCCGGTCCCGTGCCGACGACCCCGGCCAACAACGACTACCAGCCCGGATTCGCTGTCGCACTCATGGACAAGGACCTCGGTCTGGCCTCGAACGCGGTGCGTACCAACGGTGTCGACGCCGAACTCGGGTTGCGCGCGGCGGAGCTCTACCACCGGTTCAACGAGGACGGCGGTGGTGGTCTCGACTTCTCTGCGATCATCAACGACATCCGTACCCGTTCGACAGAAGAGGACAGCAAGTGAGCGAGTTCGAGACCATCCTGGTCGACCGTAAAGGCCGCGTCGGCATCATCACGCTCAACCGGCCCAAGGCGCTCAATGCCCTCAACAGTCAGTTGATGCACGAGGTCGTGGCGGCGGTCGAGGAACTCGACGCCGACGCCGAGATCGGGGCCATCCTGCTCACCGGTTCCGAGAAGGCCTTCGCCGCAGGCGCCGACATCAAGGAGATGGCGCCCAAGACGTTCAGCGAGGTCTACGGGGAGGACTTCTTCTCCGAGTGGGACCGCCTGTCTGCGGCACGCACCCCGATCGTCGCGGCCGTCTCCGGATACGCGCTCGGTGGCGGCTGCGAGCTCGCGATGCTGTGCGATTTCATCATCGCCTCCGACACCGCGAAGTTCGGGCAGCCCGAGATCAAGCTCGGCGTCATCCCCGGCATCGGCGGCTCGCAGCGCCTGACTCGCGCCGTGGGCAAGGCCAAGGCCATGGACATGATCCTGACCGGTCGCAACATGGGCGCCGAGGAAGCGGAACGCGCCGGACTCGTGTCGCGGATCGTGCCCGTGGCCGAACTGTTCGACGTTGCTCTCGAGACAGCGACGACCATCGCCTCGATGTCGTTGCCCGTCGCCATCATGGCGAAGGAAGCAGTGAACCGCGCGTTCGAGACCACGCTCGCCGAGGGCGTGAAATTCGAACGCCGCGTATTCCATTCGACGTTCGCCACCGCCGACCAGAAGGAAGGTATGGCCGCGTTCGTCGAGAAGCGCGCGCCGGAGTTCAAGCACGCCTGATCGCCGGCACAGACGACGAGTCGGGGCCGTCCCGAACGCGGTTTCCGGGGGCCGACGCAACACCGCTGTCACTTGGCGGTGGTCAGATCACACACAAACGCTCGGCTGGGATATCCCAGCCGAGCGTTTGTGCGTGGACGACTGTTGAGTTCGTGCGCGACATGCTCGAGATCCGTCGGGCTGTAGAAGGGAACGCGACATCGTCGGTTGTGTCGTGAAGTCTTGGCTGAGTCAGCGAACGAGGGTCTTGACCCTGACACAGTGTGAGCCCATAGAACAGGTGGTGCCATGTTGAGTATCGGAGATTTCGCCAGGCACGGACGGGTATCGGTTCGGATGCTGCGCCACTACGACCTGCTCGGGCTACTGGTGCCCGAGCGGGTCGACCCCGTCAGCGGATACCGCTTCTACGAAGTAGATCAGTTGGCGCGACTGAATCGGATCGTCGCGCTGAAAGAGCTCGGGTTGACGCTGGACCAGGTCGGCCGGCTCCTGAACGACGCGGTCACCAGCACCGACATGCGCGGCATGCTGACCTTGCGCCGCGCCGAGCTCGAACAGCAGATATCCGCCGACCGAGACCGGCTCGCCCGGGTCGAGGCGAGACTCCGGGTTATCGAAAGGGAGGGCACCATGCCTACCGATGAGATCGTAGTGAAACCTGTTCCGGCGATGCGGATCGCCGAACGCAGCACCGTGGTGGCCGACTTCGCGCCGGAGACTATCGGGCCTGCCGTAGAACAGTTGTTCGCGGAACTGGGCGCCGCGCTGGAGCAGGAACGGATCGAGTGCACCATGCCTGCGGTCTGCTATTACGACCAACGGCCGGACGGATCAGTGCGGGCGCACGCGGGTATGACGGTGCGCATCGAGACCGGCGACTCGGACGGTTTCACCGTCGTCGATCTTCCGGAGATGCCGCTGGCGGCGACGCAGATCTACCGCGGCGATATGGATGGGGAGCTCGAGCCGCACCAGGATTTGGCGCAATGGCTCGAGGACAACGGATACCGCACAGCGGGACCGAGCCGGGATGTCACCCTGGTCTGGGATGTGGATACCCGCACATGGGTGACCGAACTCCAGGAACCCATCGCACGGGTGTGACCGGCTGCTGCCGGAGTCGCTCACACCGGCTCCGGCAGCGTCGATCCTCGGACAAGGTGGCAGCCGCACTGACGGCCTGCGCCGCGCGTAGTGGCCCGAATTCGTCCCCGCAACCGGTGATCCGGGTGCGGGGATGGCCCTCACTCGCCGTTCACCACTTCGTCGGTGCGCCACCTGTATCGAAATCACCTGAGTCGTGGCGCATTACAGAAAGGATTCGGAGCAGCGGGTCGAGATCTGTATCCGGTATGCCCGGGCGTGCGAACACCTCGGCATTGAGCTTCTCGGTCGCTTCGATGGCGAGCGTGCGTCCCTCGTCGGTCAACTCGATCAACGTGGCGCGACGGTCGCTCGGGTGCGGAGTGCGCCGGACGAGGCCGGCAGCCTCCAGTCGGTCGACGGCGTTGGTGACGCTGGTCGGGTGCACCTGCAGACGCGCACTGGCCTTGGCCATCGGGAGCGCTCCCGACTTCGTGAAGTGCAGCAGTGTCAGCAGTTCGTAGCGGGCGAAGGTCAGGCCGAACGGCTTGAGGACCTCTTCGACGCGGGCGATCATGATCTGCTGTGCCCGCATCACCGAGGTCACGGCGGCCATACCGTCGGCGACCTCGCCCCAGCCGTGGATGGTCCACTGGCGGTGGGCTTCGGCGATGGGGTCGAGCGGAAGTGGTGCGGGCATGCCCCGATCATCCCACGCCGGACGGCCCGTCAGGCGAACTGCTCCTCGAAGTTGCCGAGGCATCACCGTAGTCGGTGCGGATCGTCCCCTTGTCTTCGATCCCGGGTGGAACGGTCAACGGTAGGCGTAGTCAGGAAATCGCTCGTCGACGTCCCCTGCGCTCAACCCGAATTCCTCGAGGGTGTATCGATGCGAAGGTGTGCGTGCCCCGTTACGGCTCTCCGAGTGCATCGAGGCCATCGCACGTTCCGCATCGGCGCTGAGATCGGTGCCGAGCCGATCGTAGATACCCCCGACCGTCGACAGGGGATCGTCGACGAAGTCCCGGTAGTCGACGTCGACGAACTGCGCGCGGTCGTGTCGGGATCGTGCCTCGGTGAAGGTTTCGTATCCCCGGGCCCACAGCTCGAGCTGGCTACGGCCGATGGTCTCGCCGACGAACGTCTCGGACCATCCCTCGGTCGCCTTCGCGGCAAGGCTGCAGACGGACGGAATGACGGTGCGCGGGTCGCGGTGGGTGACCACGACGAGGGCGTCCGGGTAGACGGCGAGCAACTCGTCGAGCGCGAAGAGGTGGCTGGGATTCTTCAACACCCACCGCTTGCCTGCGTCGGGCAGGCCGATCAGCCGAAGATTGCGTCGATGACGCGCATACGCCTGCGTCCAGTCCTGACCGGACAACCACTGCGAATAGGTGGGCAGGTGAGCGAGGCATTCGTACGAGATCGACCGGAACGATTGACGCAGCAGTTGCCAGCATTCCTCGACCTCCGCGGCCGACATGTAGTGCACCCCCATGAACTCCGGGTGCTCGACGTGATGCTGGGAGAACGCTGCCTCGATCCCGGCGAAGACCGGATTGCCGGCCCATTCCTCGCGGGGCGGGCGCGGCTGTGGCATTTCCGTCAGCCACATCTCGAGTCCCTGATGGGCGGGATCGGCGGTGAGGAGGCGATGCAGCGCGGTGGTGCCGGTGCGCGGCAGGCCCGTGACGAAGATCGGTCGCGTGATCTCGACGTCGGCGTGCGCTGGGTGCTGTGCCCACGCTGCCTCCGACAGCAGTCGCGCGACGAGCGCCCCGCGCAGGAACACCCGCGACATCTTGCTGCCGAGCGGGGTGAGTCGCTCGTCTCGCTCGTAGGAGTCGAGCAGGACGGTCAGGGCTTCGCTGTAGTCGTCGGCCCCGAAATCGGTGAGACCGGTCAGGCGCGTCGCGGACTCGTGCAGCGATTCCGCAGTGCCGATCGTGGTGCGTTCGGTCATGGTGCCGTCCCCTCAGTGGTGGTACTCGCCGCAGTTCACGTCCAGACACTGCCCGGTGATCGCCGACGCCATGGGCGAGGCGAGGAAGATGACCGCGTCGGCGATGTCCTCGGAGGTGGGCAGCCGCTTCAGATCGCTCGCCGCCGCGGTGTGGTCGTAGATCTGGTCGACCGTCATGCCGTACTTGTCGGCCTGATGCTCGAAGTAGCCACGCAGGATCGGGCCCCAGATGTATCCGGGTGCAACGGAATTGACGCGGATTCCTTGGGGGCCAAGTTCCGTCGCGAGCGACTGCGACGCCGCGAGCAGTGCGGATTTCGCCAGCTTGTAGCTTCCGTACCGCTCCTGGGAATGGCGCAGCACCATCGAGTTGACGTTGACCACCGACCCTTTCGAGCTGCCGAGGGGGTCGGTGAACAGCCGGGTCAGTCGCAGCGCGCCCAGTACGGTGAGCTCGATGCTGTCGCGAATATGTTGAAAATCGGTGCGCGCCAATGGTTTCATGGCTGGTATCGAGAACGCGTTGTTCACCAGGGCGTCGACCCGTCCGAACTCCCGCACGGCGACCTCGGCGAGGTGTGCGGCCGAGTCGTCGTCGGTGATGTCGGTGGGTACGGCCACTGCGCGACGGCCGAGTTCGGTGACCTCGGTCGCGACCTGCTCGAGTCGCTCCCGGGTGCGGGCGGCCAGGACGACATCGGCGCCGTGCTCTGCGCACCGCACCGCGAGAGTGCGGCCGAGACCGGGGCCGACCCCCGAGATGACGACCACCCGATCGCGCAGGAGGCCTGCCGCGGCGCTCACGCGAGCATCCGATCCGCCACACCGCTCTGACGTGCGGCGATGCGCAGCGACCACTCGTCCGGCGTGATGCGGTTCGACTCGTGGAACGGCAGGAGTTCGGGGATGCTGTCGAACGCGACGACCTCGGCGACCGGTCCCTCCCCGGGTTCGGGGTGACGGTCGAGGCGCTGCCAGCGGAACTGCAGGATGCCGCGGTCGTGACCGACGGTCTCGACCCAGTTGGTCACCCCGGGATTGCGGTTCGAGACGACGATCCGGATGTTCCCGTCGGGATCGATCTGCGCCTGGGAGTTGTTGAGCGAGGTCTGATGGCCGGTGTAATCGAGGGAGACGTACCACAGGCTGCCGAGCTGGAAGCCCAGGTAGGGTGCGTCGGACGCGGGCAGCGTGATCACCATCGCCTCGTCGTCGGAGAGGTCGAAATGACCGACCGACGAGTACTGGGTGTCGAGCCCGCCGGGAGTGCGACGCGGCTCGGTGAGGGTGTTGACCGGCAGATCCAGGTAGAACCACTGCGGGAACTGCAGCCACGTCTTCACGCGCGACACCAGGGCCCGGGCTGCGCGCTCGTATCGTCGTGTGACGTCGTCGCGGGTCGGTGCGGGTGCGGGCGTGCCCAGTGTGTCGAGCCGGTCGATGCGGAGCGATCCGCGGCGCTGGGTCCAGTCGCTGTAGACCTCCCGGACGACGAGCTGCGACGAACCGGGGGAGAGGTGGAAGTAGTTGCGGGCGCTATCCGCGGGGCCGGGCCCGAACCGGACCTCGAAGGTGCCGTCGTCGGCGATGGTGAGTGCGCGATCGTCGAACGCGGTCACATTACCCGGCACGTTCGCGTCGGTGTAGTTTCCGGCCATCACCTGGAAGCTCAGGTCGCAGGTGGTGCCGCGACGGCCGGTGACGAGGTACTCGGCGTGGTCGCGGACTGCGGCGCCCCAGTACAGGGTGTCGGGATTGTCGAGACCCATCTTGGCGTAGGGGCCGGTGCCGGTGATGAAGGTCGGGTGAGTGCTGCTGTGCACGAACGCAGCGTGCACGCACGCGGATATTCCTCCGGCGAGGTACTCGTAGCCTTCGGTCAGGTCCTGTTCGGTGCGGATGTGCGGTGCTGTGGCCACGAGCTTCTCGGCTTCGGCGATGGCCGCTGTGAGTGGATCGGTGAGCACACGGTTCTCCTGAGGGTCCGAATGTGTACCGCTGCGGTAGAGCATCTTCCGAAGCCGACAATAGAACGTGTTCTAGTGGATGGTCAACGGTCGATCGCCCCGCGGCGCCGGAACCGTGGTTGTGTTGAGTGCATGACCGACGACGCAGCCCTGGCCACCGAGATCGCCGCAGGCGCAGGAGAGCTGTTGCTGAACATCCGCGCGACCGAGCAGGGCGAACTGTACGGGCGCGACCTCGGCCGCCGCGGAGACCACGCGGCGAACGCATTCATCCTCGAACGGCTTGCGGCCGAACGGCCCGGCGACGCGGTGCTCTCGGAAGAATCCGCCGACGATCCGGGTCGTGTCCACGCCGAGCGGGTGTGGATCATCGATCCTCTCGACGGCTCGAAGGAGTACGGCTGGCCCGGCCACGTCGATTGGGCGGTCCACATCGCGTTGTGGCAGGCCGGACGAGGTCTCACCGACGGAGCCGTCGCTCAGCCCGCACTCGGCGCCGTGTATTCGACGAGCGACCACACCGCCGCGGGCGTCCACGAACCTCTCGGCCGGTATCGGCCCAGCATCGTGGTCAGCGGTAGCAGGCCGCCCGCGTTCATCCACGACGTCGCGCGCACCGTCGGCGCCGATCTCGTGCCGATGGGTTCGGCAGGAGCGAAGGCGATGGCCGTGGTGCGCGGCGAGGCCGACGCGTACGTCCACGCCGGAGGGCAATGGGAGTGGGACTCGGCTGCGCCCGTCGCGGTCGCACAGGCGGCGGGCATGTATTGCGCGCGGATCGACGGCAGCCCCTTCGAGTACAACCGCCCGCACCCGTACCTGCCTGATCTGGTGATCTGCCGCCCCGACTGGGCGCCCACACTCATGGCAGCCGTCTCCGAACACGCGGATGCGCCCACCGACAGTGCGCGGGTGGCGATGGCGCGCGCCTACATTCGCTCGTTGCTCAGTCACGACGCATCACATGTGCGGCTCGCCGAGGATGCGTGGCGCGTCGAGAACGGTCAACGCACCGGAAGCAGCGGCATCGAGATCCGCGACCGCCTCGAGAACGGTGCCGAATACCGGCCGCTTCGCCGCGTGCGCGACCTGACGTTCCACGAGTGGCACCACGACGTCGTCGCGCGTTTCCTGCTCGACATCGCCGCAGGTCGAAACGAGACGATCACCGTGTCGGTCACCGAACATTTCGATATCCCGGCGGGTGATATCCGGTCGATCGTTGCGATCATCGAGCCCTGTCCGCCAAATAGTTAGACCTTTGAGCTAGTTTCGAATCGGGACGAATAGTGAGAAAAGCAACACGAATTGAGAATCAGGGCGGTGCGATGACAGCTTCACTCGATATCGGCGACGGAATCCATGCGATCTCCGTTCCCGTTGCGGACCTTCCGGTCGGCGACACCCAGGTCTACGCGGTCGAATCCCCGCGCGGGGTGGTCCTGGTCGACGCAGGCTGGAACAACGACACCTCATGGAACGCGCTGCAACAGGGCCTCGCGACCGCCGGGCTCTCCGTGACCGATGTGGAAGGCGTCGTCGTCACCCATTTCCATCCGGACCACGTGGGCCTGACCGCTCGGCTCCGGGAAGCATCCGGATGCTGGGTGGGCATGCACGAATCCGACTTCGAGACACTCGGTCACATGATGTCCGACCGCAACTGGAGCGAACGCGACTTCGAACAGTGGCGTGTCGCGGGGGCTCCGCCCGAGCAGATCGAGGAGTACCTCGCGGACTCGGGGAAGGGCCAAGGACGACCCGAGGCCATGCCCGATCGGAAGCTCACCGACGGCGAGGTCATCCCGCTCGCCGGACGCACGCTCCGCACCGTGTTCACACCCGGCCACACCCCCGGCCACGCGTGTTTCTACATCGAGGAACACGAGATCCTGTTCAGCGGCGACCACGTGCTCGCCAAGACCACGCCGCATGTCGGTGAGTTCGACTTCCCCGTCGCCGAACGCGATGCGCTCGGCGAGTTCCTCGCGTCGCTCGAGGCGGTCGGGAAGCTCCCCGCCAGACGCACCCTGCCCGCGCACCGGCAACCCATCGACGATCTCGCGGCCAGGACGGCGGCGCTCGTCGAACACCACGAAGAGCGACTGGACGACCTGTACAACTCCCTCGGCGACGAAGGACTCACCCTGTGGGAGGCCACATCCCGCATGAAGTGGTACCGGTCGTGGGACGAGACCCCGGCGCGCGGCAAGCAGATGGCAATGTCCGAGGGTTCTGCGCATCTGCGCCACCTCATCGAGCGCGGGCGTGCCCGGCTGGTCCCCGGAAGTCACCCCGCACGCTTCGTGCGCATCTGAACACCCACCGAAACGACTTCACCCCCGCTTCGTGAACGAAGCGGGGGCGAAGTGGTGCCCTCGGCAGGATTCGAACCTGCGACTTCTTGCTCCGGAGGCAAGCGCTCTATCCCCTGAGCTACGAGGGCAATCCGGGCCCGCCGGGTGACCAGCGGTGCGGGAGTCAGCCTAGCGTATTGTCGCCGCTACGCCACATCGGCTGGTCAGAGCCGGTTTACAGGCCGGGATCGGGTACATCGGACCATCGATCAGTTCATCGGAAGCGGCTCGGCGCCGCGCTCGGCGAGCATCGACGTCATCAGCTGCGACTCGCTCGTCTGCGTGTCGACCATCTTCTGAGCAAGACCCCGCACGACCGATTCGCTCGCGTACTGGGCACCGTATTCCATCATCGGCAGTCCACCCTCGTGGTGGCGCAGCATCAGCTGCAGGAACAACACATCCTGCTCGACTCCGGTCGCGGCGCGCAGGTTCGCAAGGTCCTCGGAGGAGGCCATGCCCGGCATCGGCCCCGCCGCGCCGGCATCGTGGCCCTGGTCGTCCGACGCGGCGTGCCCGTGCCCATGACCGCCGTCCTCGCTCATCCACGTCATGTACGGACCCGAAGGGAGCGGCGGTTGCCCCCACATCGTGAGCCAGCCCTCCATCTGCCCGACCTGATTCTGCTGGGTCGTGAGGATGTCGTAGGCGAGGTTGCGCACGTACTGGTCCTGCGAGCTCGTCACCGCGATCGCGGACATTTCGATCGCCTGGTTGTGGTGCACCGTCATGTCCTGGCAGAACCCGACATCGACCGAACCCGCCGTGGGATCGGCCTGCTTCGAATCCTCGAGGGGGATCCGGGCCAGGAATCCGAGCAGGAAGCCGACTGCGAGGGCGATGACGGCGGCCAGCACCAGCACCGTCCTGCGGTTTCCGGTGCCGGGTGTGGAATCGGCCGGGTCACGCGACAGATCGTCCGAGGCACTCATCGTCAACTCCCTGCCGGGACCTGCATGTCGGCGGGAAGCTGCTCGGTGCCGTCGGCGACGCCGCCGTCCATCGGCACCGCGTCGGGGCCGGGCGCGGACGCATCGAACGGGGGCGGATTCGCCGGATCGAACGACGAGGGCAGCGTCGAGCAGCTCGCACCGACCTCGGGATAGGTGTACCGGTTCAGGCGCAGCGCTTCGACGAAGTGATCGATGCGCTTGTCATCGACGCTGTCGACCTTGAGCTGATGGCCCCAGGACTGCAACGAGATCGGCGCGTCGAGCCCCGGGTACGGCGACATCGACATGTAGGTGCGACCGTCGACCTTCGCCTCGAGAGCCGAGACGGCTGCGTCGTCGAGCAGGTCGGGGTTGTAGGCGATCCAGACGGCGCCGTGCTCGAGCGAGTGGACCATGTTCTCGCTGCGCACCGGAGTGTCGTACACCGTTCCGGTGCACGTGGCCCAGATCGCGTCGTGTGGTCCGCCGAACGGCGGGCTGTGGTCGTAGGCGACGCGCTGCGTGGGGGCGACGTGCTGGCCCGCCGGGTACTCGATATTGACAACGCCGTCGATGGCCAGCGACGGATCCTGGTTCTCCTCCGTCGGTGCCCAGGCCGACAATTCCTGCTGGTTCTCGTACTGCGGAATGATGCTGACCGCGATCACCGCGACCAGTGCGACGACGGCGACGATGCCGCCGATCGTCAGCCACGGAATCTGGCGCTGCTTCGGGAGCCCCTTGGCCCCGCCGCTGTTCTTCTTGGCGGCCTGGATGGCCTTCGACGATTTGGCGCCGCTGCTCTTCTTGCCGGAACTGCCGTTGCTCGGACCGCTGGGCATCGCTGGTTGCTCTTTCTACGCATGGACAGGCGAACGTGCGCACCGGTCGGGTACACACCACATCGCCAACTCTACGGGCGCCGGAGGCGGGGGAGCGTCCACGGCTTCGTGCCCCAGCCAATAGGATGAACACCTGTGACTCCTGCCGATCTTGCCGAATTGCTCCACGGAACCGCTGCGAGAGTGCTCGCCGACCGTGATCTCGACGTATCCGTACTGCCCGCGAGCCTCACTGTCGAGCGGCCCCGCAACCCGGAGCACGGCGACTACGCAACCAATGTCGCGATGCAGGTTGCCAAGAAGGTCGGCGTGAATCCCCGCGACCTCGCGACCTGGCTCGCCGAAGCACTCACCGCTTCCGAGGGCATCGACTCCGCCGATGTCGCGGGCCCCGGCTTCCTCAACATCAGGCTTGCCGCCGACGCGCAGGGCGCGATCGTCGCCGAGGTGCTCGACCAGCGCGACACGTACGGCAGCGGCAAGGCCCTCGCCGGCCGGAAGATCAACCTGGAGTTCGTCTCGGCGAACCCGACCGGTCCCATCCACCTCGGCGGTACCCGGTGGGCTGCGGTCGGCGACGCACTCGGCCGTGTCCTCTCGGCGCAGGGCGGCGATGTCACTCGCGAGTACTACTTCAACGACCACGGCGGGCAGATCGATCGCTTCACGCGCTCGCTCGTTGCGTCCGCGCTCGGACAGCCCGCTCCCGAGGACGGCTACGCCGGCGACTACATCGTCGAGATCGCGAACTCCGTCGTCGAGCAGCGCACCGGGGTACTCGACCTCCCGGAAGGCGAGCGGGACGAAGTGTTCCGGTCCATCGGCGTGGACCTGATGTTCGAGCACATCAAACGCACGCTTCACGAGTTCGGCGTCGACTTCGACGTCTACTTCCACGAAAATTCGCTGTTCGAGTCCGGAGCCGTCGAGAAGTCCGTCGAGACGCTCAAGAGCTCGGGAAATCTGTACTTCGAAGACGGCGCGTGGTGGCTCAAGAGCACCGACTACGGCGACGACAAGGACCGCGTCGTCATCAAGTCCGACGGAAACGCCGCGTACATCGCAGGCGACATCGCGTACTTCCAGGACAAGCGTTCCCGCGGTTTCGACCTGTGCATCTACATGCTCGGCGCCGATCACCACGGCTACATCGCACGGCTCAAGGCCGCAGCGGCGGCCTTCGGTGACGATCCCGACACCGTCGAGGTCATGATCGGCCAGATGGTCAACCTGGTACGAGACGGCCAGGCCGTGAAGATGAGCAAGCGCGCAGGCACCGTCATCACCCTCGACGACCTCGTCGACGCCATCGGCGTCGACGCCGCCCGATACTCGCTCGTCCGTTCGTCCGTCGATCAGAGCATCGACATCGATCTCGCACTGTGGGCCTCCGCGTCGAGTGAGAACCCCGTCTACTACGTGCAATACGCGCATGCGCGACTGTCGTCGATCGCACGGAACGCCGCCGACCTCGGACTCAGCGGGGAGGGCGCAGACCTCGCGCTGCTCACCCATGAGCGTGAAGGCGACCTGATCCGCACCATCGGTGAATACCCGCGGGTCGTCGCAACGGCAGCGGAACTGCGCGAACCCCATCGTGTGGCGCGCTACCTCGAAGAGCTCGCAGGGACCTACCACCGGTTCTACGACGCGTGCCGCATCCTGCCGCAGGGCGACGAAGAGCCCGGCGACCTGCACACGGCACGGCTCGCGCTGTGCGCCGCAGCACGCCAGGTTCTCGCCAACGGACTCGGCCTCCTCGGCGTCAGCGCACCGGAGCGGATGTGAACGCGCACCCCGCGGGACCGCGTCACGCCGAGATCCCGCACGCACCCGGTCTGCCACAACGACCCGGCAACGCCACCGAACTCAACGAACTCCACCGGCATGTGTGGCCGCGCAACACCACCCGTGGTGACGACGGCGTCACACACATCGCCGGGGTCTCCGTCACCGAACTCGCCGAGACCTACGGCACACCGCTGTTCGTCGTCGACGAGGACGACTTCCGGTCGCGGTGCCGTGAGATCGCCGACGCCTTCGGACCCGACGCGCGGGTCCACTACGCGTCCAAGGCGTTCCTGTGCACCGAGATCGCCCGATGGGTGCACCAGGAGGGGCTGTCCCTCGACGTCGCATCCGGTGGCGAACTCGCTGTCGCGCTGCACGCAGGATTCCCGGCACAGAAGATCGCGCTGCACGGCAACAACAAGTCCGTGGCCGAACTGCAGACCGCGGTCGAGGTCGGTGTCGGACACATCGTGCTGGACTCGCTCGCCGAGATCGACCGCCTCGACGCGGTCGCAGGTGAGCTCGATGTCGTCCAGGACGTCCTCATCCGGATCACCGTCGGTGTCGAAGCACACACCCACGAGTTCATCTCCACCGCGCACGAGGACCAGAAGTTCGGTCTCTCGCTGGCCGGCGGCAACGCGATGGACGCCGTGCGCCGCGTCTTCGCCGCAGGCAACCTGCGCCTCGTCGGGCTGCACAGCCACATCGGCTCGCAGATCTTCGACGTCGACGGCTTCGAACTCGCCGCCCACCGGGTGATCGGGTTGTTGCGCGACATCGTCGCCGAATTCGGGGTCGACAAGACCTCGCAGCTGCACATCGTCGACCTCGGCGGCGGACTCGGTATCTCGTACGTGCCGAGTGACGACCCGCCGCCGGTCGCGGACCTCGCGGCCAAACTCACAGACATCGTGCGTACCGAGTCCGCTCTCGTCGGATTGCCCACCCCGACGCTTGCCGTCGAGCCCGGACGCGCCATCGCGGGCCCCGGCACGATCACGCTCTACGAGGTGGGCACCATCAAGGACGTGACCGTCGGTGCCGGCCAGACCAGGCGCTACATCAGCGTCGACGGCGGGATGAGCGACAACATCCGTACCTCGCTGTATCAGGCGGAGTACGAATCGCGCCTCGTGTCGCGGGTGAGCGAGGCCGAACCCGTCGTCGCACGGGTGGTCGGCAAGCACTGCGAAAGTGGTGACATCATCATTCGCGACGCCTGGATGCCCGCGGATCTCGACGCGGGAGATTTGCTGGCTGTCGCGGCGACCGGTGCATACTGCTACTCGATGTCCAGCAGGTACAACCTGCTGACCCGCCCGGCCGTCGTGGCGGTGAAGGACGGCGTCTCGCGCATCCTGCTGCGCAGGGAAACGATCGAAGATCTGCTGAGCTTGGAGGTTACGGAGTGACCAGCACAACGGTCGAAGGTGTATCCGGGCAGCGACCCCTCGGTGTCGCGGTACTCGGCCACGGCACCGTGGGCGCCGAGGTCGTGAACATCATCCGGAACGACGCACTCGAACTGCAGGAACGCATCGGTGCGCCCCTCGAGCTGAGGGGCGTCGCGGTGCGCGACGCAACGTCGGATCGCGGTATGCCCGCGGAGCTCTTGACGACCGATGCGGAGGCACTCGTCCGCCGCGACGACGTCGATCTCGTCGTCGAACTCATCGGCGGTATCGAACTGCCCCGCACCTTGGTGCGCGCGGCACTCGACGCAGGCAAGTCGGTGGTGACCGCGAACAAGGCGCTCCTTGCCGCCTACACCGGTGAACTGGCCGAGGCGGCGGAGTCCCACAACGCCGACCTCTACTTCGAGGCGGCAGTCGCCGGCGCCATCCCGGTGATCCGTCCGTTGACCCAGTCGCTCGCAGGCGACCGCGTCGACCGGGTGATGGGCATCGTCAACGGTACGACGAACTACATCCTGTCCGCGATGGACGAGAGCGGCGCCGACTACGAGACGACGCTCGCCGAGGCGGGTCGCCTCGGGTACGCCGAAGCCGATCCCACCGCCGATGTCGAAGGATTCGACGCCGCCGCCAAGGCTGCAATCCTCGCGTCCATCGCGTTCCACACCAGGGTGACCGCCTCCGACGTGTACCGCGAAGGAATGAGCTCGATCACCGCGGCCGACCTCACGTCCGCCCGTGCCCTCAACTGCACGATCAAGCTGCTCGCGATCTGCGAACGCATTCCCGGTCCTGACGGCCGCGACCGCGTCTCGGCCCGCGTGTACCCGGCCCTGGTGCCGCGTGAGCATCCTCTCGCCACGGTCTCCGGTGCGTTCAATGCCGTGGTCGTCGAAGCCCAGGCCGCCGGTCGGCTCATGTTCTACGGCCAGGGGGCTGGGGGAGCGCCCACCGCATCTGCCGTGATGGGCGACCTCGTCATGGCGGCACGCAATCGCGTCCAGGGTGGTCGCGGCCCCCGCGAATCGAAGTACGCCAAGCTCGAGATCGCCCCGATGAGCGACATCGTCACCCGGTACTACGTCAACCTGCAGGTCGCCGACCGCGCCGGCGTGCTCTCCGCCGTCGCCGCCGAGTTCGCGACACGGGGCGTCAGTATCTCCGCCGTGCGACAGGAAGGTGCCGGCGACGGCGCCCGCCTGGTGGTGCTCACGCACCGAGCCACCGATCGGGCGTTGTCGGACACCGTCGCAGCGCTCGAGAATCTCGAATCCGTAACTGCTGTCACCAGCGTCCTGAGACTGGAGGGATCCGCCGAATGAGTGCGGTCGACAAGAACACCACCCCCGTGCACACCCCGTGGCCGGGCCTGATCGAGGCGTACCGCGGTCGTCTCCCGATCGGCGACGGCTGGAAGACGGTGACGCTGCGCGAGGGCGGTACGCCGCTGCTTCCGGCGGAGCGGCTCTCCGAGCTCACCGGCTGTGAAGTGCACATCAAGGTCGAAGGACTCAATCCCACGGGTTCGTTCAAGGACCGCGGCATGACCATGGCCGTCACCGAGGCGCTCGCGTCCGGTAAGCAGGCCGTGCTGTGCGCGTCCACGGGCAACACTTCGGCTTCCGCCGCCGCATACGCGTCGAAGGCCGGTATCGGATGCGCGGTCCTCGTCCCGCAGGGCAAGATCGCCATGGGCAAGCTCGCCCAGGCCGTCATGCACGGCGCGAAGATCGTTCAGGTCGAGGGCAACTTCGACGACTGCCTCGAACTCGCCCGCAAGACGACTTCCGAGTTCGACACCATCGGACTCGTCAACTCGGTCAACCCCGTGCGCATCGAAGGCCAGAAGACCGCGGCGTTCGAGATCGTCGACGCGCTCGGCGACGCGCCGGACGTGCACGTGCTGCCCGTCGGCAACGCAGGCAACATCACCGCGTACTGGAAGGGCTACTCCGAGTACTTCGCCGACGGGATGAGCACCCGTCGCCCTCGCATGCTCGGCGTGCAGGCGGCAGGGGCCGCGCCGCTCGTCCTCGGCCATCCGGTCAGCAACCCCGAGACGATCGCTACCGCGATCCGGATCGGCGCACCGGCGTCGTGGAACGGTGCCGTTGCGGCCAAGGAGGAGTCGAACGGCGCATTCCGGGCGGCCACCGACGAGGAGATCCTCGAGGCCTACCGCCTGCTCGCGAAGACCGAGTCGATCTTCGTCGAGCCTGCATCGGCAGCGTCGATCGCGGGTCTGCTCGCGGCGCGCAAGGAAGGCTGGCTCGAGCCGGGGCTGAAGATCGTGTGTACCGTCACCGGCAACGGGCTCAAGGATCCCGACACCGCACTGCGTGACGTGCCCGTGGTCGAACCCATCCCGGTCGATCCTGTGGCCGTGGCATCGGCGCTCGAGCTGGCCTAGTGACCGCCTCGCCCTCCTCCGTTGGGAAACAGGACATGACGCAGACGTTGCCCGCAGGGGTCTCGGTGACAGCTCGGGTCCCGGCCTCGAGCGCCAACCTGGGGCCCGGATTCGACACGCTCGGACTGGCGCTCGGGTTGTACGACGAGATCACCGTCACCACAACCGGTTCCGGCCTCGAGGTGCGTGTCGAAGGGGAGGGTGCGCAGGAGGTTCCGTGGGGACCGTCGCATCTCGTGGTGCGCGCGGTCGAACGCGGGCTCGAAGCCGCAGGTGTCTGGGCGGATGGTCTGGATATCGTGTGCCGCAACGTGATTCCGCATTCGCGGGGGCTCGGCTCGTCGGCGTCCGCGGCGGTGGGAGGGCTTGCTGCCGCCAACGGTCTGGTGCGGAAGGTTGCACCCGAGCGGGTCCTCGACTCGGCGCAACTGGTGCAGTTGGCGTCGGAATTCGAGGGCCATCCCGACAACGCGTCGGCCAGCGTTCTGGGCGGTGCTGTCGTGTCGTGGAGTGAGGCCGAGGTCGACGCGGAGCGCCGTGCGTACCGGGCGGTGTCGCTGCGGGTGCATCCGTCGATCAATGCCGTCGTGCTCGTGCCGTCCGTGCGGTCGTCGACCGCCCACACCCGCGGGCTGTTGCCTGACCTGGTGCCGCATCGTGACGCCGCATTCAACGTCAGTCGTGCCGCGCTCGCAGTCGTTGCGCTCACGGAACGGCCCGATCTTTTGATGCAGGCAACCGAGGATCTGCTCCATCAGGCGCAGCGTGCTCCGGCACTTCCGCTGACGACCAAATGGATCTCGATCCTGCGCCGCGCCGGAATTGCGGCCACGGTGTCGGGCGCAGGTCCTACGGTTCTCGCGTTGACGACCGAGTCGATTCCCGCGGATCTCCGCGCGGCGGCGGAGGCGGACGAGCTCACCGTGCTCGACCTCGACATCGCCGACGGGGTTCAGGTCGACTGATCTCGTCGTGTCATGATCGCCTCGGCAACGGCCGGCCCGGATGCCCGGGCCGGCCGCGGTG
>NZ_JBHWWZ010000043.1:0-40270 GCF_042730275.1 Rhodococcus sp. NPDC060086 | reverse complement strand
TACAGCACCGGTTTCCTCGACAGACTGCTCTTACCGACCTGCGGGGTGGGTATGGGCCACACGGACGACGATATGTGGCGCCGCGCACTCGAGTGAGTGCGCGGCTCCACTGTCGTTGATCCGATATCAGAGGTCGAACTCTGCGGGGTTGATTCCCACCGCGTGCGCCGCGCCGCGCACCGCTGCCTTCTCGTGGTCGTCGAAGTGTCCGTCGGCGCCGCCGATGATGATGCCGATCTGGATGACCGCACGGGCCTGATCCTGCTTCGACTTCAGCTTGGCGATCGTGGCTGTGGCCTCGACCTTGCCGAAGTCGAAATCGGACTCCAGCTTGCTGCAGTACCAGTCGAACTTTTCTCGCAGTTCGTCCTTCGGGAACACCGAGAGGAGGTCGTTGCTCATGATCAGCGCCGCGGTCTTCTGTCGTTCGCTGGGGTCGATGCTGCCGTCGGCGGCCGCGATCAGCGCGCACATCGCCATGCTGGCGTTCGCGAATTCTTTGTTCTTGAACTGATCGGTCTTGGTCTTGAGCTGCGCGCTCAGTTCGGTGGTCTTCGCTTTGAGCTGATCCCAGAACGCCATGGTGGCCCTTCGTGTCGGTGTGCGTGTGCGCCATCCACTCTGCCATCGGATGCGAAACGGGTGTTTTGTGAGGTCCGCTGCGCGCCTACGCTTCGCCGAGCCGTGGCGGCGCGGTCCGGTACGTCGCGGGTGTGGCGCTGAGGCGGATCGGGTTAGCGATCTGTCGCAGCGGCTGTTCGCGTCGTTGGTCGTCGATCTCGACGACCGGTGCGAGACCCAGTCTTTCGGCCAGCGCGATCGCGTCGGCAACGTCGTTGAGTGGGCCGCACGGGACCCTCTCCGCAGTCAGAGCCTCGAACCATGTGTCGGCGGTCTCGGTGGACAGGGCGTCGTTGATCGTCTTGACGAGCACCTCGCGGTTGGCCACGCGCGCCGCGTTGGTGGCGTAGCGCTCATCGGAGGCGAATCCGTCGAGACCGAGCACCGAGCACAACGACGCGAACTGGCGGTCGTTGCCCACGGCCAGCACCAGCGGACGGTCGGCGGTGGTGAACAGCTCGTACGGCGCGATGCTCGGATGCCTGTTTCCCATTGCGGTGGGAACGACACCCGCCGCCACGTACCCGGAGGACTGGTTCGCGAGCGCAGAGAGGAGCGATGACAGCAGATCGACCTCGACGCGCTGCCCCTCGCCGGTTCGGTCGCGGTTCCGCAATGCGGCGAGAATACCCAGTGCCGCATGCATTCCGGTGATGACGTCGACGACCGCGACCCCTACCTTGGTGGGGGTGCCTGCGTCGGGTCCGGTGATGCTCATCAGGCCGCCGACCGCTTGGATCAGCAGATCGTAACCGGGCAGGTTGTTGTGCCTGCCGAATCCTGTGATCGAGCAGTACACGATGTCGGGATTGATCTGGCGTACCTGCTCGTAGCCGAGGCCGAGGCGGTCCATGGTGCCGGGCAGGAAATTCTCGACCACCACGTCGGCGCGTTCGACGAGGCGGCGTGCCTCGTCGAGTCCTTCCCGCGAGGACAGATCGAGAGCCACCGATCTCTTGTTCCGATTGACTCCGAGGAAATACGACGATTCGTCACCGACCCACGGCGGACCCCAGCTACGGGTGTCGTCCCCGGTACCCGGGCGTTCGACTTTGATCACCTCGGCGCCGAGGTCGGCGAGCATCATCGTGGCGTACGGGCCGGCGAGGACGCGGCCGAAGTCGGCGATCACCAGGCCGTCGAGGGCGCCGCCGGTCGGCGTGGCGCTCACCTGAACGCAGCTTCTCCGGTGAGGGCCTTGCCGATGGACAGCTGGTGCATTTCGGAGGTGCCTTCGTAGGTCAGCACCGATTCGAGGTTGTTGGCATGCCGGATGACCGGGTATTCGAGGGTGATGCCGTTGGCGCCGAGGATCGTGCGGCATTCACGCGCGATCGCAATGGCCTCGCGGACGCTGTTGAGCTTGCCGGTGCTGATCTGCTCGGGTGTGACCTCGCCGCGGTCCTTGATCCGGCCGAGGTTGTAGGCGAGGAGGTGACCCTTGCCCACCTCGAGGGCCATATCGGCGATCTTGGCCTGAGTCAGCTGGAAGGAGGCGAGTGGCTTGTCGAACACGATCCGCGACTGTGCGTATTCGATGGCGGTCTCGAGGCAGTCACGTGCAGCGCCGATCGCGCCGAAGGCGATGCCGAAGCGGGCTTCGCCGAGCGCGGTGAGGGGGCCGCGCAGGCCCTTCGCGAGCGGCAGCATCGCGGAGGACGGCAGCCGCACTCCGTCGAGGACGAGTTCGGACGTCACCGAGGCGCGCAGCGACATCTTGGCGTGGATTTCCGGTGCGGAGAATCCCGGGGTGTCGGTGGGAACGACGAAGCCGCGGATGCCCTTCGGTCCTTCGTCGAGATCGGTCTGGGCCCACACGACGGCGACGTCGGCGATCGACCCGTTGGTGATCCACATCTTGGTGCCGTTGAGGACCCAGTCGTCGCCGTCGCGCTTGGCGTTGGCGCGCATTCCGGCCGGGTTGGAGCCGAAATCGGGTTCGGTGAGACCGAAGCAGCCGATCGCCTCGCCGGCGGCCATCCGCGGTAGCCATTCCTGCTTCTGTTCCTCGCTGCCCCAGTGGTGGATGGAGAACATCGCGAGTGAGCCCTGCACGGAGACGAGGCTGCGGATGCCCGAGTCGACGGCCTCGAGTTCGAGGCAGGCCAGCCCGTAGGCGGTTGCGCTCATGCCTGCGCAGCCGTAGCCGTCGAGGTGCATGCCGAGGACGCCGAGGGTGCCCAGCTCCTTCGCGAGGTCGCGGGCGGGGAGTTTCGCGTCTTCGAACCACTGCGCGATGTGCGGCCGGATGCGGTCGTGTCCGACCTTGCGGACGGTGTCGCGGATCGCGATCTCTTCCGGCTCGAGCAGCGAGTCGAGGGCGAAGAGCTGTGTCAGGGACTGAATGTTCGACATGGGGTTCTCCGAGGTCCTGGGTGACGGGGGCCGAGGTGAGGAAAATCGTTTGTACAATCGTATGCAAGAACGATTGCGAGAACGTTTGCATCACTTAGGCTAGGGCGAGTGCTGCGGGTCGTCAACCCGTACCGATGTGGAGAGCAGGAGAGCCTCATGGCCCGACCCGACCGCGCCCCGACTCTCAAGGAGATCGCGGAGCGCGCCGGCGTGCACGTCTCGACCGCATCGCGGGTGCTGCGTCAACCCGAGCCCGTGGACGGATGGTCGGACTCCGCGCTACGTGTGCGCGAGGTCGCGGAGGAACTGGGCTACCGGCCGAACCTGTGGGCGGCGAGTCTGCGGACCAGGAAGACCACCACGCTCGGTGTCGTGATGCCCAGGCTCACCGACGGCGTCGTCGCCACCACCTACCAGGGCATCGAGGAAGCGGCGGAGCGCGCCGGATACTCGGTGCTGCTCTCGAGTCCTCCCGACGACCTCGACGCGCAGCGCCGGGCGATCTCGCTGCTCGTCGGGAGGCAGGTCGACGGGCTGCTGCTCAGTAGCCTTCATATCCCCGGCGGCCCATTCGTCGAGTCACTTGCGCTCGGGCCGTTGCCGTTGCTGTGCGTCACCAGGCATGCCGACGCAGGGCTGCCCTTCGTCGTCGGCGACGACTACCGCGGTGGGCAACTGGCTGCGCAGCATCTGCTCGACCGCGGGTATTCGGAGGTCGCGATCATCGCCGGTCCCGAGCACGCGAGCACGGCGCGAGACCGCCGTGCCGGTTTCGTCGACACCTTCGACCGTGCGTCGGTGCCGTTGCGACCCGACCTGATCGTGCGGTCGGGTTTCGATGTGACGGGAGGCGTAGCGGCCGCTCGCGTACTGCTGGATCGTCCGGACCGTCCGCGCGCGATCTTTGCGGTCAGCGACACGATCGCAATCGGTGTCCTCGGGGTCGCGCGAGATCTGGGGCTGAGCATTCCCGGCGACCTTGCGCTCGTGGGGTACAACGACATCCCCATCGTCGAGCAACTGCCCGTCCCGTTGACGACGGTCCGCTCGCCCGCGCGCGGTATCGGCGCCGCTGCCGTGCGGAGCCTGCTCGAACTCGTACAGGGGCGCGAGGTGGAGTCCGCACGACTCCCGGTCGAGCTCGTCGAGCGACAATCGAGTTGATCCGGGCATACCCGGCTCACCGCTGGACAACGTCGCGGCGACCGAGGACGATCGCGCACGTGGCGAACAGCGATGCGCAGCGTCTCCGGGATCTCACACTGTTACGCCGTGTCCGCGACCGCATGGATCGTGAGTATGCGCAACCACTCGACGTCGACGCACTCGCGCGTGGGGTAGGCATGTCTGCAGGGCATCTGAGCCGCCGATTCAAGAGGGCCTACGGCGAATCGCCCTACTCGTACCTGATGACCCGCCGAATCGAACGCGCGATGACTCTGCTGCGCCGCGGTGACCTCAGCGTCACCGATGTGTGTTTCGAAGTGGGCTGCTCATCGCTCGGGACGTTCAGCACGCGATTCACCGAACTGGTCGGCATGCCGCCGAGTGTCTACAGGGACAAGGCTGTATACGGAACGGAAGGCATACCGGCGTGTGTCGCGAAACAGATCACGAGACCGGTCAGGAATCGAGAAGCGCAGGTGTTCGGCCGTCATTAACGTTACGGCCATGGACATCACCATTCACTACACATTCCTCCCGCACACCGATCCGGAAGCGTCCCTGGCGTTCTACCGCGACACCCTCGGATTCGAGGTCCGCAAGGACGTCGGCTACGAGAACATGCGGTGGATCACCGTCGGTCCTCCCGGCCATCCGGAAACCTCCATCGTCCTGAACCCGCCCGCGGCGGATCCCACCATCAGCGACGACGAGCGGAACACGATCCTCGAGCTGATGGCGAAGGGCAACTACGGCGCACTCACCCTCGCGACGGACGACCTCGACGGGCTCTTCGCGCGCCTCGAGGCCGGTGGCGCCGAGGTCCTCCAGGAACCCATGAATCAGGATTACGGCGTGCGCGACTGCGCCTTCCGCGATCCCGCGGGAAACCTGATCCGCATCAACGAAACCAGCTGAGTCGAAAGATATTCGGGATTCCGAGTGGAGGTTGTCGAGATGGCGCAGCACGACGAAGCAGCTACGAACCGAGCGCGGCCGCCCGGAACGCCAGGGGCGTTCTCACGTTGGCTCCAACGGACAGCGAACGCGCGAACGATGAAGAAGATCCGACGCGGCAAGGGCCGATCGATGGGCATGGACATGTTGATCCTGCACACGATCGGTCGCAGGAGCGGACAACCACGTGAAACACCGTTGATGAGGTTGCCCGACGGCGACGATGCAGTGCTCGTCGTCGCGTCGGGCGGTGGCAGTGTGAACCCGGACTGGCACGCCAATCTGATGGCGCAACCGGACAGAGTGTCGGTGGAACTTCCCGGTCGCGAACCCGTATCCGCGACAGCGCGGGAACTTCGCGGCACCGAACGCGAGCAGGCCTGGCAGCGACTGGCGGCCGAGCAGTCGCGCATCGCGAAGTACCAGGGCAAGTCCGATCGTGAATACCCGTTGATCCGACTGACGTTGCTATAGCCGCGTGGCACAGTCGAACAGGTCAACAGCAGCGGACCTCCAGGGTGGGGGACCCGGACAGAGAAACGGAGACACCGATGGCGCCGTCCGCCAGGACGAACACCCAGTCGCGCGAACTGAATGTTGCCGACAGCCACGACAGGATCCTCGTCCACGGGGCGCGGGTGAACAACCTCCGCGACGTCAGCATCGAGATCCCGAAGCGGCGGCTGACGGTGTTCACCGGGGTTTCCGGATCGGGCAAGAGTTCGCTGGTGTTCGGCACGATCGCCGCGGAGTCGCAGCGGCTGATCAACGAGACCTACAGTGCGTTCGTCCAGGGGTTCATGCCGAGCATGGCCCGACCCGATGTGGACGTGCTCGACGGACTGACGACGGCGATCCTCGTCGACCAGGAACGTATGGGCGCCAACCCGCGCTCCACCGTCGGCACCGCAACCGACGCCAACGCCATGCTGCGCATCCTGTTCAGCCGGCTCGGCGAGCCGCATATCGGTTCCCCCCAGGCCTTTTCGTTCAACGTCGCCTCGATCAGCGGTGCCGGTGCGGTGTCGATGGAGCGAGGCGGCCGGACGGTGAAGGAACGCCGCTCCTTCAGCATCACCGGCGGAATGTGCCTGCGCTGTGAAGGCCGGGGATCGGTCTCCGACTTCGATCTGACCGCGCTGTACGACGAGACCAAATCGCTCAACGAGGGTGCGTTGACGATCCCCGGCTACAGCATGGACGGCTGGTACGGGCGGATCTACCGGGGCTGCGGCTTCTTCGATCCCGACAAGCCGATCGCGAAATTCACGAAGAAGCAACTGAACGATCTTCTCTACAAGGAACCCACCAAGATCAAGGTCGAAGGGGTCAACGTGACCTTCGAGGGCCTGATCCCCAAGATCCAGAAATCGTTCCTGTCCAAGGACCGCGAGGCGATGCAGTCGCATATCCGCGCATTCGTGGACCGTGCGATCACCTTCTCGATATGCCCCGAGTGCGACGGCACACGGCTCACCGAGGATGCGCGGTCGTCGAAGATCAAGGGCCTCAGCATCGCTGACGTGTGTTCGATGCAGATCAGCGACCTCGCCGAATGGGTACGAGATCTCGACGAACCGTCAATGGGCCCTCTGATCGACAATTTGCGGCAGAACCTCGATTCCTTCGTCGACATCGGCCTGGGATACCTGTCGCTGGAACGCCCTGCAGGCACCCTCTCCGGTGGTGAAGCACAGCGAACCAAGCTGATCCGTCATCTCGGGTCGTCCCTGACCGACATCACCTACGTCTTCGACGAGCCGACCATCGGGCTGCATCCGCACGACATCGCGCGAATGAACGACCTCCTGCTGCAACTACGCGACAAGGGCAACACAGTGCTCGTCGTCGAACACAAGCCCGAAGTCATGGCAATCGCCGATCATGTCGTCGATCTCGGCCCCCGCGCAGGTAGCGAGGGCGGCAAGGTGATGTTCGAGGGCCCCTTCGACGGTCTACGGAAGAGCGACACCCTCACCGGGAAACATCTCGACGATCGTGCGTCGCTGAAATCGTCGGTGCGCAAGGGAACCGGTGCACTCGAAGTGCGCGGCGCCGACACCAACAACCTCCGAGACGTCGACGTCGACATTCCCCTCGGTGTGCTGGTGGTGCTGACCGGTGTCGCGGGGTCGGGGAAAAGTTCTCTGATCGGCGGTTCGGTGTCCGGTCGCGACGGTGTGGTCACCATCGACCAAGGAGCGATCAAGGGGTCGCGGCGCAGCAACCCCGCCACGTACACGGGCATGCTCGACCCGATCCGCAAGGCCTTCGCGAAAGCCAACGGCGTCAAACCGGCCCTGTTCAGTGCCAATTCGGAAGGAGCGTGCCCCAACTGCAACGGCGCGGGCGTCGTCTACTCAGACCTCGCGATGATGGCCGGAGTCGCGACACCCTGCGAGGTGTGCGATGGAAAGCGGTTCCTCGCCGAGGTGCTCGAGTACACGTTCGGCGGCAAGGACATCAGCGACATCCTGCAGATGTCGGTTGCCGAGGCCGAAGGCTTCTTCGGATCCACCGACGCGAAGATCCCGGCAGCCCACAAGATCCTGGATCGCCTGGTGGACGTAGGGCTCGGCTACATCAAGGTCGGGCAGCCGCTGACCACGCTCTCCGGTGGCGAACGGCAGCGCCTGAAGCTGGCCACCCACATGGGGGAGAAGGGCGAGATCTACATCCTGGACGAGCCCACCACCGGCCTCCACCTCGCCGACGTCGAGAACCTGCTCGGCCTCCTCGACCGGCTCGTCGACTCCGGAAAATCCGTCATCGTCATCGAGCATCATCAGGCCGTCATGGCGCACGCCGACTGGATCATCGACCTCGGTCCCGGTGCGGGCCACGATGGCGGCGGCATCGTCTTCGAGGGGACGCCGTCGGATCTCGTCGCCGCGCGGTCGACGCTCACCGGTGAACACCTCGCGGAGTACGTCGGGGCGTGACGTCGACCCATCCGTGAACATTGGCCCACGGAGAGTTTCCTCCCGATACACGGGTTTCCGTCGGTCGTGTTCGTGGGGAAGCCCTGTACGACAGGAGGAAAGTTCGGCAAATGCAATCAGGGCATACTCTCCGGCCGGAGAATATGCCCTGATCTGCTCACTCACGAGTCGGGGTGGCGGGATTCGAACCCACGACCTCTTCGTCCCGAACGAAGCGCGCTACCAAGCTGCGCCACACCCCGTGATGAACCTCGGTCAGCTTACAACACCACCCGTGTGAAGGTTAAATCGGCTGGTCAGTGACAAGACTCCCGATGGTCAGTGACAAGGTTCCCGATGGTCAGCGACGAGACCCCGCGCTTTCCGCCGCGCTGCCCGTAGAGTTCCGTGTTTCCTCGTGCGGCGCCGGAACCAAGGTCAGAAGGGTGGCTTCCGGACGGCAGCAGAAGCGTGCCGGGGCGAACGGCGACGTTCCCATTCCTGCCGACACGTGCAGCCGCATCCGTGCGCCCCACCGGGAGGGACCCTTCACCCTCGACCGATCGATGCCGCAGTTGGTCACCAGGGCACCGAAGAACGGCAGGCAGAGCTGACCACCGTGGGTGTGTCCGGCGAGTACCAGGTCGTATCCGTCGTCGGCGAAACGGTCCAGCACTCGCGGCTCGGGGGAGTGGGACAGGCCCAGACGAAGATCTGCGGACTTGTCGGCTGCCCCGGCGATGGTCTCGTAACGATCGCGTTCGAGGTGCGGGTCGTCGACGCCGGCCACCGAGATGCGCACACCGCCGACCTCGACGTCGCGCCGGATGTGCGTCATGTCCTGCCAGCCGCGTTCGTTGAATGCTGCGCGCAGGTCGCCCCAGGGGAGCGGAGGCCCGTACACGCGGTCGTGGTCCTTGTCGAAGTAGGCGAGGGGGTTCTTCAGCACCGGCGCGAAGTAATCGTTGCTGCCGAAGACGAAGAGGCCCGGCCGCGCCAACAGGCCACTGAGCGACTGGACCACCGCGGGAACCGCTTTCGGATGCGACAGGTTGTCGCCCGTGTTGATCACCAGATCGGGTTCGAGCCGGTCCAGTTCTCTGAGCCAGTTCTGTTTACGTTTCTGCCCCGGCATCATGTGCAGGTCGCTGATGTGCAGCACGCGGAGAGTCGATGCACCCGGCGCGAGGACCGGGACGGTGACCTCCCGGAGGGTGAAGGCGTTGCGTTCGATCAGCGTGGCGTAACCGAGACCGAGGACGGCAGCTCCTGCGGTACCCGCGGCGACACGTGTGAGGGGAGAAAGGTCAGGCACTTCTTCAGCGTACCGCCGCTGCACGTCTGCGCACGTGCTTCGGTGCTCCCGGCGTAGCGTTCCGGGCATGACCGATACAGCTTCTTCACTCAAATCCGCCTTGCGCGCAGACATGACTGCCGCGATGAAGGCCAAGGACCAACTGCGTTTGGCGACGTTGCGGATGTTGCTCGCCGCGATCCAGACCGAGGAGGTCGCGGGGAAGGAAGCACGCGAACTCTCCGACGACGAGGTCATCAAGGTTCTGTCGCGGGAGGCCAAGAAGCGCGGCGAGGCCGCCGAGGTCTACACCGAGAACGGCCGCGGTGAACTTGCAGCCAAGGAACACGCCGAGGCCCGCATCATCGACGAGTACCTGCCGATGCCGCTGACCGACGCGGAACTCGTCGATGTGGTCGACACGGCCATCGGAAGGGTCGCCGATGAGCTCGGTGCGCGTCCCGGCCCGAAGAACATGGGCCAGGTCATGAAGGTCGCGACCGCGATCGCCGGAGGAAAGGCAGACGGAAAGCGCCTGTCCGCGGCGGTGCGGTCACGCCTCTAGCGTCAGTTGTCCGGCTGCGACGGTGTCGTCGTGGCTGCCGGGCTCTCCGATTCGCTTTCGTCCGGCGGCGCCGACTCGGTCTGCGCCGGTTCTTGTCGGTTGGGGACGGGGGCGGGAGCCGCAGGCACGGTGGTGTCGGGAACTTCGCTGCCGCTCGGCCGTGCGGGTGTCGCGCTTGTGGTGGGTGCCACCCGCACCGAACCGTCACTGATGAAGATCGTGACCGTCGAGCCGGGCACTGCGGAGCCGGCGGGCGAACTTCCGGTGACCGTGCCTGCCCGCTCCTCGCCCTTGGTCGTGGACTCGGACACCGAGAACCCGGCGTCTCGCAGTCGCTGCACGGCCCGGTCCTTGGACAGGCCGGTGACGTCGGGGACCTGAGCATTGCCTGCGCCGCGGACGTAACGCGGGTCGGCGGGCGGAAGCTCTACGGCGCCGAACTTCGTGGCGACCGGAGTCATCGCGGTGAACCAGGTGTGCGCGGGGGCGGTGCCGCCGAACAGGTTGCCGTCGTAGCAGGGCCGGACCGGGTTGGCGCAGATCTGGCCGGGGGTGGGGGAGTCGCCGTAGGTGTAGACGGACCCGGCGTACCGGTTGGTGAAGCCCAGGAACGCGGACGACATGTGCGACTCGGTGGTCCCGGTCTTCGCGGCCACCGGCAGGTTCCATCCGGTGTTGCCTGCAGCGCCGGATGCGGTACCGCCTCCGGCGGTGTCCTTGCTCATCGCATTGGCGAGAGTGTCGGCCAGGCCTGGTTCGATGACCTGCTCGCAGGCCTGTTGGGTGATCGGCACGGACTTGCCCTCACGATCGAAGACGCCCTCGATCGGAGTCGGGGGGCACCACTTGCCGTGCGAGGCGAGGGTGGCCGCCACGTTCGACAATTCGAGGTTGTTGATCCAGGTGGGGCCGAGTGTGTACGAGCCCAGGTGCTGATCCTTCTGCATGTCGGCCATCGACTGCTCGCCGAAACCCGACGTATTGGGCTGTGAGTACGAACGCATGCCGAGGCGGACGGACATGTCGACGACGGAGTCGACGCCGGTCGCCTCGATCAGCTTCACGAATGCGGTGTTCGGGGACTGGGCGAGTGCGTCGGTCACCGTCAGCGACTGCGGATACGGTGCGGCATTCTCGACGCAGTAGTAGCCGGCGGGGCATCCTCGCGCGCCGCCGTCGCCGAGACCCTGTGCGTTGTAGCGCGAAGGCACGTCGAGGACAGCGCTGGTACCGAGCCCCTGCTCCATCGCTGCGGCGACCGTGAAGATCTTGAAAACGGATCCTGCACCGTGTCCGGCGAGTGAATAAGGCTGTGGCTGCACCGTTTCCTGCGCGTCACCGTCGAGTCCGTAGGTGCGGCTTGATCCCATGGCGAGGACGCGATGGGCGTCCTGGCCGGGCTCGACCACGTTCATCACCGTTGCGACATCCTCGACGGTCGGACTTGTGTACTGATCGAGCGCGGACTTGGTCGAATTCTGCACTTCCGGATCGAGTGTGGTGCGGATGAGGTAGCCGCCCTTGTCGATCTGCTCCCGGGACAGACCCGAGTTCGCAAGGTACTGGAGTGCGTACTCGCAGAAGAATCCGCGATCGCCCGCTTCGATGCAGCCTCGCGGCAGGGTGTTCGGCTCGGGGAGGACGCCGAGCGGTTCGGCTTTTGCCGCACGGATCTCGGCGGCCCGCTCGGGAATGTTCTCGATCATCGTGTCGAGCACGATGTTGCGGCGCTTCGTCACGCCCTCTTCGTTCGTGTACGGGTTGAGGGCGGAGCTCGACTGCACCATGCCCGCGAGCATCGCGGACTGGGTGACGTTCAGGTCTTCGGCGTCGATCCCGAAGTAGGTCTGGGCGGCGTCCTGGATACCGAACGAGCCGTTGCCGAACGGCACCAGGTTCAGGTAGCGGGTGAGGATCTCGTCCTTGGACAGTTCTTCGTCGAGGGTCAGTGCCATCCGGATCTCACGGATCTTGCGAGCCGGGGTGGTCTCGATCGCCGCGCGGCGTTCCGCATCGGTCTTCGCCACGACGTGCAGCAGGTAGTTCTTCACGTACTGCTGGTCGATCGTCGACGCGCCCTGTTCGACCTGACCGCTACTGGTGTTGGTGAGGAAGGCACGGATGGTGCCCTGCCAGTCCACGCCCTGGTGCTCGGGGAATCGCTTGTCCTCGATCGAGACGATCGCGAGTTTCATCTCGTTGGAGATCTGGTCGCTGGGTACCTCGAAGCGACGCTGGTCGTACAGCCACGCGATCGGGTCGCCTGCGGAGTCGACCATCGTCGTGACGGCGGGAACGATCCCTTCGACGAGTTCTGCGGAGCTGTTGTCCACGGTGTCTGCGGCGCGATTCGATACGTAACCGAATCCGCCTGCTGCCGGGAAGAGCATTCCGGCCACGAGGACACCGCCGAGGGCCGTGCAACCGGCAAGTTTCGCCACAGTACTTCGGATCGACACGGGTACACCCTACGTGCCGTTCGTGGGGGTCGCTGATTCCAGGGAGGTGAAACGCCGTCCGACGTGCAGCTATGCACGGGCGTACCAGAAAAGGTTTCGTTCGCCTTGCGCGCGGGCATCAGTTTACCTAGATTGAGACAGCAGTGTGATGCAGATAACACCTCGACAATGAAGACGCACATGTTTTTTCATGCTAAGTGCAAATTGTGCGTCCTCGGGAACTCCGTACAACGGAGTTCGGAAAGATAAGGGGAACTGAATGCACCTGACCACCCCCACGACCAGGCTCGACGTCGACGAAGAAGAAGCACGCATCGCCTGGGTTTCGAAGGCTCGATGCCGCGAGGTAGACCCCGATCAGTTGTTCGTCCGAGGCGCGGCACAGCGGAAGGCGGCGGTGATCTGCCGTCACTGCCCCGTGATGCTGCAGTGCGGCGCAGACGCACTCGACAACCGAGTCGAGTTCGGAGTGTGGGGAGGGATGACCGAACGACAGCGTCGTGCGCTTCTCAAACAGCATCCGGAAGTGGACTCCTGGTCGGACTTCTTCGAGGCGCAGCGTCAGCACCAGAACGCGGTGTGACTGCGATTCGGTGAGATTGCTGCCTGTGACGACGCCGGAGCACGCACGACGGGGAAGGTCGTGCGTGCAACCCGGAACGATCAGGCCTGACGGGTCAACTGGTCGCCCACCGCCCGAAGCGCTTCGAGGTCCGAGACCTCGAAGGGCAACGACGGCACACCGACGACCGGCACACGAGGATTCGCCGCGGTGAATCCTCGCAGCAGATGAACCTCTCGCTTCGCCGTCACCGCACGATGCGCGTGGATGCGGAGCACGGCCTCTGCGGCGGGTGCGTCCTCCCCACCCTCGTCCGCGAGGAGGTCGGCCGAGGTCAACGCGTGATCGGCCGGCAGCGACGACAACGTCGGATGCGTCCGGTTGAGCACGAGGCCCGCGAGCGGCATCTTGTCGGAGCTCAGTCGTTCGACGAAGAACGACGCCTCCCGCAGGGCATCCGGTTCCGGCGCTGCAACCACCATGAAGTGCGTGCCGGGCTGCTGCAGGAGCTGATACGTACGGTTGGCGCGGTCACGGAACCCGCCGAACATCGAATCCAGCGACTGCACGAACGCGGACGCATCCGAGAGCATCTGACTGCCCACGATTGTCGACACCGCCTTCAACGCCAACCCCATCGCACCCGTCACGATCCGCCCGAGTCCGCGGCCGGGGGCAGTGAAGATACGAATCATCCGGCCGTCGAGGAAGGCGCCGAGGCGCTGCGGTGCGTCGAGGAAGTCGAGGGCGTTCCGCGACGGCGGGGTATCGACGACGATCAGATCCCATTCCTTGCTCGCGGCGAGCTGACCGAGCTTCTCCATCGCCATGTACTCCTGCGTACCGGAGAACGACGACGCCACCGTCTGATAGAAGGGGTTGTCGAGGATCTGCTGCGCTTTCTCCGGTGCCGAGTGTTCGACGACCATGTCGTCGAAGGTGCGGCGCATGTTCAGCATCATCGCGTGCAGCTCGCCCGTCGTACCGGACTCGAGCGGCACTTTCTGCGGCGAGTTGTCGAGGGTCTGCACACCGAGTGCCTGGGCCAGCCGCCTCGCCGGATCGATCGTGAGCACCACGACCCTGCGGCCCTGTTCTGCCGCACGCAGCGCGAGCGACGCCGCCGTCGTCGTCTTACCGACACCCCCGGACCCACAACACACGATCACCCGCGACGTCGGATCGTGGAGGATCTTCGCGACATCGAGCACCGGTGCCGTGCGCACCGTCCGCTCGGTCATCGGACGCCCTGCTCGGCAAGAAGCTCGGCAAGCTCGTAGAGCCCACCGAGGTCGACCCCGTCCGCAAGCAGCGGTAGAGACATCCGGGCCACCTTCACATCGTCGAGTTGGGCAGCGCTGACCTGCTGCGCCTGCAATACCGAGGCATGCTCGATGGTCTCCGTGAGCACACCGGCGAAATCGTCGTCCGACAGCGTCAGCCCGACCCGCTCGAACGCGGCCCGGATGGATGCGCCGGGGATACGGCCGTCGGCGACGTCGTCGACGAGTGCGTCCGGCAGATGCTCGGGCTCGGTCCTGTTGACGATCACCGTGCCCATCCGAAGGTCGGCTGCCTCGAGTTCGTCGACCGCGTCGGATGTCTCCTGCACGGGCAGCGCCTCGAGCAGTGTCACCAGATGCACGACGGTCTCGTCGGAATGAAACAACCGCACCACACCTTCGCTCTGCGAGCGGATCGGCCCCGACTTCGAGAGGTCGGCCATCGCCTTCGTCACATCGAGGAAGCTGCCGATCCGGCCGGTGGGCGGGGCGTCGACCACGATCGCGTCGTAGAGGCGCTCACCGGACTTGTCGGTGCGCACCACCGTCTCCTTGATCTTTCCGGTGAGGATGACATCGCGGAGTCCCGGGGCGAGCGTCGTCGCGAACTCGATCGCACCGATCTTGCGCATCGCGCGTCCCGCGAACCCGAGGTTGTAGAACATGTCGAGGTACTCCAGGAACGCCGCCTCGATGTCGATCGCGAGGGCCATGACCACTCCGCCTCCCTCGGCGGTTGCGATCTTCGTCTCCACCGGAGGTAGCGGCGCCACGTCGAACAGCTGCGCGATCCCCTGCCTGCCCTCGGTCTCGACGAGCAGAACCTTGCGGCCTCCCGACGCGAGGGCAAGTGCTATCGCCGCCGCGACCGTGGATTTCCCGGTCCCACCCTTACCGGACACGAAGTGCAGTCGTGCCCGCGCGGCCTTGGCCGGCCATGTGCCGGAATGAGATGTCTGTGTCGCCACGGTGACGAGCCTATAAGTCGTCAAGGGAGAAAGGCGCCGGATAGGGTCAGGTCATGAGTGAATTGACTACGTGGGAGTACGCAACCGTGCCCCTGCTCACGCACGCAACCAAGCAGATCCTCGACACGTGGGGTTCCGACGGGTGGGAACTGGTGACTGTTCTGCAGGGACCCACCGGCGAACAGCACGTCGCGTACCTCAAGCGACCGAAGAGCTGACCGCATGGCCGAAACCTGGACCGCACGTCTGACCGGCCTCGGGATCACCCTGCCGCCGGTCGCGAAGCCCGTCGCCGCATATGTGCCTGCTGTGCGCAGCGGGAACACCGTCTACACCTCGGGGCAGCTTCCGATGGTCGACGGCGTCCTGAACTACGCAGGCAAGGTCGGCGCCGACGTGTCCGCTGAGGACGCGAAAGCCGCTGCCCGCATCTCGGCGCTCAACGCTCTGGCCGCAGTCGACGCCCTGGTAGGTATCGACAACGTGGTGCGCATCGTCAAGGTCGTCGGATTCGTGGCGTCGGCCGACGGTTTCACCGGACAACCCGGTGTCGTCAACGGAGCCTCGGAACTGCTGGGTGAGATCTTCGGCGAGGCCGGTGCTCACGCGAGGTCGGCCGTCGGTGTCGCTGAACTTCCGCTCGGTGCGTCCGTCGAGGTGGAGCTGATGGTCGAGGTGCGCTGATCATGGCACTCGTTCATCCTGTCTACGGTCGGCTGCGGCAGGTGACCGAGAACGCGGCGGTGGTGCTCGCCGAGAATCCGTCGGTGATGTCCCTCGAGGGCACCAACACGTGGATCCTGCGCGCGCCGGGCAGCGACGAGTGCATCGTGATCGATCCGGGGCCGCTCGACGAGGACCACCTCGCGCGTGTCGCGCAGGTCCCGGTCGCGATGACGCTCATCAGCCACCGACACTTCGACCACACCGAAGGTGGTGAGCGTTTCGCCGCGCTCACCGGAAGCCCGGTTCATGCCGTGACACCCGAACATCGGCACGGTGGTGGTAGCGGGCTGTCCGACGGCGACGTCGTCGAGGCTGCGGGACTGCACGTCCGGGTCCTCGCCACGCCGGGGCACACGGCGGATTCCCTGTCGTTCGTTCTCGAGGACGACCGCAGTGTCCTCACCGCCGACACGATCCTCGGGCGAGGAACCACCGTGCTCGACGACGCCGACGGTGACCTCGGTGACTATCTGGGGTCGTTGCGGTCGTACATAGAACTCGGCTCGGGGTACACGGTGTTGCCCGGGCACGGTGCGGAACTGCCCGACCTCGAGACGATCGCTCGCGGGTACCTCGCGCACCGGGAGGACCGGCTGGATCAGGTGCGGAACGCATTGCGTAACCTCGGCCACGACGCGTCGGCCCGGAAGATTGTCGAACACGTGTATGCCGACGTCGACGAGTCTCTGTGGGGTGCCGCAGAGAAGTCGGTGAATGTGCAGCTGGCATATCTGCGCGGATAGACCCGCCGGGCGAGAACGAACAAGTGAGGCCTGGACACTCGATGGTGTCCAGGCCTCACTCGTATGCAGTATTTTCGGAGCTGCCGCTAGCGGGCGCGACGCGCCAGACGCTCGGAATCCGAGATCAGCACGCTCTTACCTTCGAGCCGCAGCCAGCCGCGGTGCGCGAAGTCGGCGAGCGCCTTGTTGACGGTCTCGCGGGATGCGCCGACGAGCTGGGCGATCTCTTCCTGCGTCAGGTCGTGGGTCACGCGGAGCGCGCCTGCTTCCTGCGTGCCGAAACGTTGCGCGAGCTGGAGCAGCGCCTTGGCGACACGACCGGGAACATCGGTGAAGATCAGGTCGGCGAGGCTGTTGTTGGTGCGACGCAGACGACGGGCGAGCACGCGCAGCAGTTGCTCCGCGATCTCGGGTCGCTGGTCGATCCACGCCTTGAGTGCTTCGCGGTCCATGCTCACCGCACGCACCTCGGTGACGGTGGTGGCGGTGGAGGTGCGCGGGCCCGGATCGAAGATGGACAGCTCACCGAACATGTCGGAGGGGCCCATGATCGTCAGCAGATTCTCGCGACCGTCGGGCGAGCGCCGTCCGATCTTGATCTTGCCGGAGACGATGATGTACAGGCGGTCGCCCGGTTCACCCTCGTTGAAGATGACGTGGCCGCGTGGGAAATCGACCGGTTGCAGCTCCTTGATCAGCGCCGCAACCGCAGAGGGCTCGACTCCTTGGAAGATGCCTGCTCTGGTCAGGACGTCGTCCACGTGCGCTCCTTTTGGGATCATTCTTGTTGTTCTTCGACTGGCGGTGTGCACGTCCAGGCATCCCGGCGAGGTTCACCAGTCCGGCGTACGAACGCCAAGTCTACTGTGCCTGCCGCATGTATGAGTGACCGACACCACGGATTCCGTCCGGATATGTCGGAGGCCGCCCTGGAAGGCTACCGGCCGGTACTTTCGTCAGCTCGCGCGGCTCGCGTCCAGTAGATCCGGGGCGTCGATGGAATCGGTGGTGTCGCTGCGACGCCGCCGGCGGTTGAACCGAGCCAACGCACCGGGGAATCCCTCGCGGGCAAGGGCCTCGACGTCGTCGTGATCCGCCTGATCGAGGAACTCCTCGACCTCCTGCTGGCGCACGGACAATCGACTCAATCGGGATTCGACCCTTTCCATGGCGAGTGCAAACAGCATGAGCAGCACTGGGAGAAGTACGACAGCAAGAGCTTGCATGACGGGAAGTAAACACGGGCAAGATCTCAGAACAGACACGACCCCCCGGTTCGCGTCCGACGCCTTACGTAGAGTGGGTCAGGTGCAGCCGACCCCGTCCGAGAGCCTCGAAGAGAGTCCTGTTCGCGCCGTAGAACGGAGCCCGCGCAGGCCACGTGGGGTGCGGGGGCCGGAGTCCCGCCTCGCCCTGGTTCGGCGCGCACGGCGAATGAACCGGCGCCTCGCCGAGGCCTTCCCGCACGTCTATTGCGAACTCGATTTCACCACCCCGCTCGAGCTGGCGGTCGCAACGATTCTGTCCGCACAGTGCACTGATGTACGCGTCAACCAGGTCACGCCCGCGCTCTTCGCCCGCTACCCGGACGCCCGCTCATATGCGGAAGCCGACCGCGCCGAGCTCGAGGAGTACATCCGTTCCACCGGTTTCTACCGCAACAAGACCAACTCGCTGATCGGCCTCGGCCAGGCGTTGCTCGAGCGTTTCGACGGCGAGGTTCCGCGCAGGATGAAAGACCTCGTGACCCTCCCGGGGATCGGCCGCAAAACGGCGAACGTGGTCCTCGGCAATGCCTTCGATGTGCCGGGAATCACTGTCGACACCCACTTCGGGCGCCTCGTGAACCGGTGGAAGTGGACGGACGAAACCGACCCGGTGAAGATCGAGCATCTGATCGGCGAGTTGATCGAGCGCAAAGAATGGACCTTGCTGTCCCACCGGGTGATCTTCCACGGGAGGCGTGTGTGCCACGCGCGTAAGCCGGCATGTGGAGTGTGCGTGCTCGCGAAGGACTGCCCCTCCTACGGGATCGGGCCCACCGATCCGCAGATCGCTGCTGGGCTCGTGAAGGGACCGGAGACCGAGCACCTGCTCGAGCTCGCCGGGAGGTGACGGTGCGTCCTTCGAGTGCAGGCCGTTGGAGCCTGGCAGCATTGATCGTCGTGATCGCGTTGATCGTCGCCATCTGGCCCCGCGGCAGCGACACCTCCGACCCGGCCGACACCGCCGGTCCGGGCACGTCCGCGGCACCCGTCGACCGTCGGTCCCAGGACGACGCGCAGGCGCTCGCCCCGTTGCGTGCCGCCGCGGACCTGCAGCCGTGCCCGGCTCCGACGGGGGCAGCTCCGGAGGGACCACTCGCCGGATCGGTGTTCGAGTGCGTCGGCGACGGTAGCTCCGTCGACCTCGCCGCCGGCCTTGCCGGACGACCCGCGGTCGTCAACCTCTGGGCGTGGTGGTGCGCTCCGTGTGCCGAAGAACTTCCGGTCCTCGAGGAGTACGCGCTCCGCGCGGGTGAGGCGGTGTCGGTGGTGACCGTGCACACCGATCCCAATGAGGCGAATGCGCTCGAGCGGCTCGCTCGATACGGCGTCCGGCTACCCGGTGTGCAGGACGGTTCGGGTCGCGTGCAGGCTGCGGTGGCCGCGCCGCCGGTACTGCCCGTCACGGTGCTCCTGCGCGCCGACGGTTCGGTGGCCAAGGTGCTGCCCCAACCGTTCCGCACTGCCGACGAGGTGGCCGAGGTTGTCGAGACACATCTGGGGGTTGTCGCATGATGCCGTATTGGTTGCGGGGTGTGGCCACGAGCATGCCCACCGATCCGCACGGACTCAACCCCATCCTGACCCGCGCGGCTCCGCACGGGACGATCACGCGCCAGGCGTCGGTGCTCGTCCTGTTCGGGGGATCGCCCGAGGCCGACCCTCTTGCCCGCGGTGGCCTGCCTGCCGACGCCGATGTGTTGCTCACCCAGCGTGCCGCGACCATGCGCCAGCACAGCGGGCAGGTTGCGTTTCCCGGGGGTGCTGCCGACCTCGAGGACGACGGCCCCATCGCGACCGCCTTGCGCGAGGCGTGGGAGGAGACCGGGCTCGACCCGGACGGGGTGCGCCCGCTGTCGGTGCTGCCCGAACTGTTCATTCCCCCGTCGGGGTTCGATGTGACCCCCGTCGTTGCGTATTGGGAGAAGCCGAGCCCGGTCGGAGTGGTCGATCCTGCAGAGGCGGCTCGCGTCGTGCGTGTGCCTCTGCGCGACCTGCTCGATCCCGACAACAGATTCCAGGTCTCCCACGAGATGGGGTATCGCGGCCCGGCGTTCCAGGTCGACGGCATGCTCGTGTGGGGGTTCACCGCGGGTGTTCTCGCCGGCCTGTTCGAGGTGTCGGGGTGGGAGATCGAATGGGATCACCGGGACATCCGTGATCTGGCAGTGGTGCAGGCAGAACTCGAATCGGGAGTGATCGACGCATGACCGGATCGAACTGGATCGACCTGGTCATCGTCCTCGTCGTGATCATCGCGGCGTCGTCCGGCCTGCGGCAGGGAGCGGTGGCGTCGGCGCTGGCCTTCCTCGGCGTCCTGCTGGGTGCTGTGGCAGGCATCCTCATCGCACCGCACGTTCTGGTCCACGTCGAAGAGGGACGGTTGCGGATCCTGGTGGGGATCGTGTTGATCATCGTGCTGGTGGTGGTCGGGGAAGTTGCAGGCATGGTGCTCGGCCGGGCTGCGCGCAGCAGCATGCACAGTCCGAGTGCTCGCACAGTCGACAGCGTGATCGGCGCCGGATTCCAATCCGTCGCGGTGCTCATCGCTGCGTGGTTGCTGGCCATCCCACTGACCTCCGCGGCTCAGACACAGGTTTCCGCGGCGGTACGAGGTTCGAGTGTTCTCGGCACGGTCGACAATTTCGCGACCGACTGGATGCGGGCGATCCCCAACGAATTCTCGGCGCTTCTCGACACCTCCGGACTGCCCGAGGTGATCGGGCCGTTCGGTCGTACACCGATCGCCGAGGTCGCCGTTCCCGACGGCACCCTTCTCGACGGACAGATCCCGGCGCAGTTGCAATCGAGCGTGCTGCGCATCAACGGTGTGGCCCCGAGCTGCCAGAAGGCGCTCGAAGGATCAGGTTTCGTGGTGTCGCCCGAACGTGTCATGACGAATGCGCATGTGGTCGCGGGGACCGCGGCGGTGACCGTCGAGAGCAACGGACGTGCACTCGATGCGGAGGTCGTACTGTTCGATCCGGGTGTGGATGTGGCGATCCTCGCGGTTCCGGGACTGACCGCGACACCGCTCGCGTTCTCGCCCACCCCGGCCGACTCGGGCGACGATGCCATCGTCCTCGGGTATCCGGGTGGTGGGCCGTACACCGCCAGTGCCGCCCGTATCCGCGAGACCCTGGATCTACAGGGCCCCGACATCTATCGCAGCGGTACCGTCGAGCGTGAGGTCTACACGCTGCGCGGGCTGATCCAGCAGGGCAACTCCGGCGGACCGCTCGTCGATCCGCAGGGGCGGATTCTGGGCATGGTGTTCGGTGCAGCCGTCGACGACGCCGATACCGGTTTCGCGCTCACCGCATCCGAGGTGAGCCGTCAGCTCGCGGTTGCCGACTCGATGTTCACCGCCGTCGGAACCGGGGCGTGCATCGTGTGACTCGATCCGGGTCTGATGCGATCTAGAGAGCGCGGGTGAAATCGAGGAGGGCAGCCGTCGTATCGTCGGGCTTCTCCTGGTGCGGGTAGTGGCCTGCGCCGTCGATGAACTTCAAGATCCGACCGGGCGCGTGTCGCGCACATCGACGTAAGGTCGCGGCCATCACGTACGGATCGAGCGCCCCGTGCAACTGCAGGACGGGAAGGGTCAGGGTGACGTCCATGATCTTCATGAACCGGCGTCCGTCGGGTCGCCACTGACTACGGAACGCCCACCGCTGGTATTCGAGACTGCAGTGCGCGACTCCGGGAACCTGCACGGCCGAGCGCAGGCGCTCGATGACATCTGCGAAGTCCGTGCTGCGTTGCCAGTCGCTGCCGGAGCGGACGCGGACGAGACGTTCGATCTCGGCGCCGTCGTCGCGCACGAGGAGTCGTTCGGGTCGCCACGGGAGCTGATAGGTCAGGAAGGTGGGCAACAGGGCCTTGCGTTGTGCGTGGTCGCGAATCGCAGCATCGCGGAGCGAAATCGGATGCGGGGAGTCCACGACCGCGATTGCACGGACGAGTTGCGGATACAGAACGGCGGTGGACCAGCACACGAGACCGCCGTCGGCATGGCCGACGAGAACAGCCTCGGTGTGTCCCAGGGCCCGGATCAGTCCGGCGACGTCGTCGGCGAGGGTCCAGCCGTCGTAGCCGCGGGGCGGCTTGTCGGTGTCGCCGTAGCCGCGCAGGTCGATTGCGACCGCGCGATGGCCGGCGTCGGCGAAGGCGGTGAGCTGGTGTCGCCACGACCACCACAGGTCTCCGAAACCGTGAATGAATACCACCAGCGGTGCGCCGGGTTCGGTGCCGTGGGCTTCGACCGTGTGTAGTCGGATGCCGTTGGCGTGGATATCGCGGTGGGTCCACGGCCCGTCGTAACGGACCGTGGACGGATCGGGTGCGGACAATGTGGTGATCGTTCGGGCTGCGTCAGCGGGCCGCGTGCTGCGGGCGGTGTGCGTCGGCGTTGTCGCCGGACATCGGCAGTACTGTCTTCGTCTGCTTGAGCGAATCGATGGTCTTGTTCGGCGCTCGCAACTTGCGCACCCGCAGATAACCGAGGAGCGCGAATATCGCCGTGACGACCACCATGATCAGGAAGACGATCAGGAATGCCAGCCAGCGGGCAATCCACACGTCGAGCAGTTCGGCGAGGAAGAAGAAAAAGAAGAACGAGCTGAAGACGAGAACGGCGAGGGCAAGGATGAAGAACAGGCTGCCCTGCAGACCCTTCTTGACCTCGCCGGTGACCTCCGACTTCGCGAGTTCGACCTCGGCGCGGAACAGCGTGGACACCTGCGCGGTCGCGTCACGGACGAGTTCGCCGATGCTCGCGTCCCGCGCGGTCGGAGCGTGTACCTCCGTCAGCGGAATGCCCGAGATACTGCTCGGCGCCCCGTCTTCCGGCCGGTTCCCGTTCGTGACGCTCACTAGTCGACCCCTTCAGATTGGTTCGTTCTGCTTGCGGTGGGGCTCGCCCACGCCGTAACAGTAGCGCTGATCGTGGTGCAGAAGCGACGAGTGACATGGCTAGGACGGCGGCTTTCCTGATTTCGGGAGGTTCGCCGCCGCCGGCGACACGGTGCCCTCCCGGAGACCGATTCCGGGAGGGCACCGTGTCGAGCGGGCTACTTCTTGCGGATGGCGTCGAAGACCGCGGGGTCGACGAGGGTCGAGGTATCGCCGAGTTCGCGTCCTTCGGCGACGTCGCGGAGCAGGCGTCGCATGATCTTGCCGGAGCGGGTCTTGGGCAGCTCGGGCACGACGGTGATCTGCCGCGGCTTCGCGATCGGGGAGATCTCGACTGCGACGTGATCGCGCAGGTCCTTGATGAGCTGATCGCCGGTGTTCTCGACGTGCTCGAGCAGGATCACGTACGCGACGATGCCCTGGCCGGTGGTGTCGTCGGCCGCTCCGACAACCGCGGCTTCCGCGACAGCGGAGTGGCTGACCAGGGCGGATTCCACTTCGGACGTGGAGATGCGGTGCCCCGAGACGTTCATGACGTCGTCGACGCGGCCGAGAACCCAGAGCGCGCCGTCCTCGTCGTATTTGGCACCGTCGCCTGCGAAGTACCAGCCCTGGTCCTCGTAGCGGGACCAGTAGGTTTCGCGGTAGCGCAGCGGGTCGCCCCAGATACCGCGGAGCATCGCCGGCCACGGCTCGTCGAGAACCAGGTAGCCGTTGCCTCCCGCGCCGAGCGGAGAGGCTTCGTCGTCGACGATCTTCGCGGAGATACCGGGAAGCGGTGCCATCGCGGAGCCGGGCTTGGTGGCGGTGACGCCGGGCAGCGGGGAGATCATGATCGCACCGGTTTCGGTCTGCCACCAGGTGTCGACGATCGGGGTCTTGCCTGCGCCGATGACCTCGCGGTACCAGCGCCACGCCTCGGGGTTGATCGGCTCGCCGACCGAGCCGAGCAGCCGGATCGACGACAGATCGTGGGCGTCGGGGATCTCGCGGCCCCACTTCATGAAGGTGCGGATCAACGTGGGGGCGGTGTAGTAGATGCTCACCCCGTACTTCTCGATGATCTCGAAGTGCCGGTGCTCGTTCGGGGAGTTGGGGGTGCCTTCGTAGACGACCTGGGTGGCGCCGTTCGAGAGCGGCCCGTACACGATGTAGGAGTGTCCGGTGACCCAGCCGATGTCGGCGGTGCACCAGTAGACGTCCTTGCCCGGCTTGTGGTCGAACACGTAGTGGTGGGTGTACGACGCCTGCGTCAGGTAGCCGCCGGAGGTGTGGACGATGCCCTTGGGCTTTCCGGTGGTGCCGGAGGTGTAGAGGATGAACAGCGGGTGCTCGGCGTCGAACGCCTCCGGAGTGTGTTCGGGGGAGGCCTTCTCGACCGTCTCGTGCCACCAGAGGTCGCGGCCGTCGGTCCATTCGACGTCGATGCCCGTGCGCTTGACCACCAGCACGTGTTCTATCGAGGCGGCCCCCTGGGTGGCTTCGTCGGCGGCGGTCTTGAGTGGGGCAGCCTGACCGCGGCGCCACTGGCCGTCGACGGTGACGAGAAGCTTGGCTTCGGCGTCGTCGATGCGTGAACGCAGTGCGGTGGCGGAGAAGCCGGCGAAGACGACGGAGTGGGTCAGTCCGAGGCGGGCGCAGGCGAGCATGGTGATGATGGCTTCGGGGATCATCGGCATGTAGATCGCGACGCGGTCGCCGGTGACGAGACCGAGTTCGGTGAAGGTGTTCGCAGCCTGCGACACCTCGGCGAGCAGGTCGTTGTAGGTCAGGGCGCGGGTATCGCCGGGTTCGCCCTCGAAGTGGATCGCGACGCGGTCGCCGTTGCCTGCTTCGACGTGCCGGTCGACGCAGTTGTAGGCGACGTTGAGGGAACCCCCGACGAACCATTTCGAGACGGGCGCATCGGACCAGTCGAGCACCTGTGTCCAGGGGGTGGCCCACTCGAGTCGCTGGGCTTGGGTGTCCCAGAACGCCAGCCGATCGGCGTCGGCGGCGGCCTGCAACTCGGGACCTGCGTTGGCGGTGGCGGCGAACTCTGCGCTCGGCGGGAACGCCTGCTGGTCGTGGTCCTGGGCTGCGCTCGTCATGGTGAGGTGGCCTCTTTCCGGGTCGTGGCAAACGGTTCGGGCTCTAGTGAGCGTAGTCACCTGTGACGCGGATCGCACCGTTGCACGGTGCTGCAACCTGCTCACATGCGCTGATCGGTCGCTGTCGCGCGACGGGCGGTCGGCAGCGGCGACGAGTGGCCGCCGGTGCGGCCGGTGATGGGCCGTAGGTGGTGTTCGTGGCGCGCGCCGGTACCGTTCGAGACCGTGACCGATCCGCTTCAGCCCATCCTCGATCTCCCCGGCGTGCGCGACGCGGCAGACCGCGCGCGTGACGCCCTCGCCGAGGTCCACCGTCACCGCACCAACCGTCGTGGCTGGCCGAACACCGCGGCGGAGGCCTCGGTACGGGCTGCGCGAGCATCGGCGGCGATCGACGGTGGATCCACCGAGCTTCCGTCCCCGGGGGAAACCGGTGACCCGGTGCTCTCGGGTGCCTTGCGGGTCGCGCAGTCCCTCGACGGCGACGCACTCGCGAATCAAGTGTCGATCTGGCGCCGTGCACCACTGCAGGCTCTTGCTCGCTTGCACCTGCTCGCGGCGGCGGACCTGGTGGATGACCCCGAGCAGCTGGGCAGGCCACGCTCGGCTCCGGGAGTTGCGGAGCGTCTCGACGGCCTCGCTCAGCTGGTCACGGGAGGAACTGCTGTTCCCGCTCCGGTCCTCGCGGCCGTGGTGCACGGCGAGCTCTGTTCCCTGAGCCCCTTCGGTGTCGCCGACGGTCTCGTGGCGCGTGCGGCGTCGCGCCTGGTGTGTGTGGCTTCCGGACTCGACACCCACAACCTCGGCGTGCCCGAAGTGACGTGGATGCGGCGAGCGCAGGCCTATCGCGACGGGATCGCGGGGTTCGGTCAGGGCAACGAGGGAGGTGTCGGCGGCTGGGTGATCTTCTGCTGCGGCGCGCTCGAGGCCGGTGCCCGCGAGGCGACGTCGATCGCCGAGGCGTTCGGCGGAAACTGAGGATCGTTGCTTTCTGTGGAATTGATTGCATCGGAATTGATTGCAGCGCAGAATGTTTCGATCGACAAATAAAAGCGGGTGGCACGCCGATCGTGATCGGTGCGCCACCCGCTAGCACGGACTTTCCGGGTTACCATGCGTGCTGGTGTGGGTTGTGTGTCAACGGCCTCGGCGATGATCCGGGTGTCGGGGGTTCGCTCCTCGCAACGGGTGCGAGGGTCTTGCCTTCGAGAACTCGGAACTCGCAGGCCCACAACGCTTCTGCCCTTATAGTGGCATCGGCTCCGCGTGGGTACTCGGTGTCCGTGCTGGGAAACGCGGGCGGGAGATCGAATCTTCTCTTCCGATTCGCTCTAGGCCTTCCGTGCTTCCGTAACTCATTTGTACCCCGTACTTTCCGAGTCGGCAAGACCCCTGGTGCGGAAAGATTCAGCCGGGGGTCGGGATGAGACGAGGGGGTCGCCCGAGATCGTGCCTGCGCCCGGCGAGGTAGACTACGGCGCCGGTGATCAACGCTGCCGCGGCTCCCGCGGCGGCGAGCCTGAGGAGCCCTTTCGCCGACGGCCGGACTCGCCGCGACAGTGGCACCTGTCGGGTGAACGTCAGTATGGGCCAGCGATTTTCGTTTGCGATGCGACGCAATACGCGGTCGGGATTGACTGCTCGCGGCTTGCCGACTGCCTGCAGCATCGGCACGTCCGTCGCCGAATCCGAGTACGCGTAACAGCGCGTCAGGTCGTAGCCGTGGCTCACTGCGAGCTCACGGATGGCGGTGCCCTTCGCCTCGCCGAAACAGTAGAACTCGAGTTCCCCGGCGTAGCGCCCGTCGACGATCCGCATCCGGCTGGCCGTGCTGTACGAGGCACCGAGTGCCTGCGCGATGGGCGTGACGACCTCCTCGCCCGATGCCGACACGATCACCACATCGTGTCCCCGGGCGCGATGGTCCGCGATCAGGTCCTTGGCTTCCGCATACACCAACGGCTCGACGATCTCGTCGAGGGTCTCCTCCACGATCGACCGGATCTGCTCCACATCCCAGCCCTTGCACATCTGTGCGATGTGCTCACGCATCCGGTCGACCCGATCCTGGTCGACCGCGGACAGTACGAACAGCAATTGTGCGTAACTGCTCGAGAGCACCGCGCGGTGACTCAGTAGGCCGTGTTCGAAGAACGGGCGCGTGAATGCGAGAACGCTCGACTTGGCGATCACGGTCTTGTCGAGGTCGAAGAAGGCGGCGATTCGTCGGGACTCGGAGGGATCCGCGGTCGCGTCTGTCACGTTCTCCACCATAGGGCCCTCGGTGCCACTTTCGGAGCCCCCCTTTCGAGCCGGGAGAGCGCCGCGCCACGCCGATGCTTGAACTTGCAAACACCGAGTATGGAAGGTGTAGTATCGCGACAGTCTGGATATCCAGGCACTGTTCAGCCCGACCCCCCCGGGGCTGAACTCCGACGGCCCTCGCCTCCTCCCCCCCTGGCGAGGGTCGTCCTTTCGTCCGGACCCGTTTCTGCCGGACCTGTTTCTACCCGTTCGACCGACGTCTCTCGGCCATGGCATGCGAATCGGTCCGAGTTGTCCACAGGCACCTGATCCATCCACAGATTCGGCGAAACCGGCGAATGGGCCTTCCACACCGGTAGCCGACCGCGCACTCTGAGCGGCATGAACGACGTCCTCGCGCTGATCGGCGACACGACCCTGCTGGCAAGCCTGCGTCGTGTCGCAGCGGCAGCAGACCGGCAGCTCGCCGAAGAGACCACCCTGCCGCGGCGCCGTGCATGGCTGGATGCAGGCCTGATCGTGGTCGACCGCGACGAAGCACTCATGTGCGCCGCTGCACTGCCCCGCAGACCGGGAATCGTGCTGGTCTGTCCCGGCGCGCCCGGCCTCGGCGAGTGGCAGGCCGCCGCGACGGTGGGTGCCGAACACGTTCTCGGTCTGCCCGACGACGAAGTGGAACTGCTTGCCGTACTCGGCGCCGCGGCAGAACCCGAAGCGGGCGGAGGCACCGTGTTCGCGGTGGTCGGCGGTCACGGTGGAGCAGGCGCGTCGACGTTCGCTGCTGCGCTCGCGTGGGCGGCCGCCACGCGGGGCACACCCGGCGGTGTCCTTCTCGTCGACGCCGACCCCTTCGGAGCGGGCCTGGACATCCTGACGGGGCTCGAAGAACGTCCCGGCATCCGATGGTCGGGCCTGACCGTCGACTCGGGCAGCGTCTCCGCCCGCGCCCTGCGCGACGCCGTACCCGAATGGCTGCCCGGTGTGGGTGTGCTCGCCGGAGACCGCGGCGCCGAGGGCATCGCGGCGGCTCCGCTCACCGCCGTCCTCGAAGCGGTACGACGTGCAGGTGCGATCGTGGTCTGCGACGTGGCCCGCACGTTCGACGAGGTTGCCGACGCCGCGATCGCTGCAGCCGACACCACCGTCCTCGTCACCCAGGCGCGGGTGAGCGGCGCGTTGTCTGCTGCCCGTGCTGCGGACTGGCTCACGGGCCGCGCCACCACGGCGGGAGTCGTGGTGCGTGGACCCGCGCCCGGCGGGCTCCGCGCCACCGACGTCGCGGCAGTGGTGGGACTGCCGCTGCTGGCCGCGATGCGTGCTCAGCCCGGGCTCGCAGAAGCCCTCGAACGCGGCGGTCTGCGACTCCGGCAGCGGTCGCCGCTCGTCGTTGCCGCTCTCGAGGTCTTCGACTCGTCGGTGCACGCCGGGTCGAGGGATGCCGCATGAACGACGTCCTGGACGCCGAATTGCTCGACCGGGTACGTGATCGGCTCGCTGCAGAACCGGGAGAACTGTCACCTGCACGGGTCGCGACCGCGCTGCGTGCCGAAGCAGGGGGAGTGCTCGGCGACACCGATCTTCTCGTCGCACTGCGCCACCTCCAGACCGAACTCACCGGAGCAGGACCACTCGAAGCGCTCCTCGCCGACCCCACCGTGACCGACGTGCTGGTCACCGCGCCCGACCGGGTATGGGTGGACTGCGGTGGTGGCCTGACACTCACGTCCGTGACCTTTCCGGACGAGGCTGCGGTCCGCCGTCTCGCGCAGCGTCTCGCACTGTTCGCCGGTCGCCGACTCGACGACGCGCAGATGTGGGTCGACGGTCGTCTCCCCGGACACGGCGAGTTCGGTGTCCGTCTGCATGCTGTGCTCGCTCCCGTCGCCCAGGGTGGAACGTGCCTGTCGCTACGCGTGTTGAGACCGGCAACGCAGGGGCTCGACGCTCTGGTCGAGCGTGGAGCGGTGCATCCCGACGCCTACCGTTTGCTCCGCCGGATCGTGTCGGGGCGTCTCGCCTTCCTCGTCGTCGGTGGCACCGGCGCGGGAAAGACCACCCTTCTTGCGGCGTTACTCGGCGCTGTCGACCCCGCCGAACGAATCGTGTGCGTCGAGGACGCGGCCGAACTCGTGCCGGATCACCCGCACGTGGTTCGTCTCGTCGCCCGCGCACCCAACGTCGAGGGCGTCGGGGAGGTCACCGTGCGCGACCTCGTGCGTCAAGCGCTGCGGATGCGCCCGGACCGGATCGTGGTCGGTGAAGTGCGGGGCGCCGAGGTGGTCGACCTGCTGACAGCGCTGAACACAGGACACGACGGCGGTGCGGGCACCGTGCACGCGAACTCGCCCGACGAGGTGCCCGCCCGACTCGAAGCGCTCGCGGCCCTCGGCGGACTCGATCGCAGCGCCCTGCACAGTCAGTTGGCCGCCGCGGTCCAGGTGATCCTGCATGTCCACCGAGCTCCCGACGGGGCCAGGAGACTCGTCGAGATCGGAGTCGTGGAGCGTGACCCCATCGCTGGGGTCCTGGTCGTGCCGGCGTGGACGTTCGTCGGTGGCACCGTGCCGGGTGGTGAACGACTCGAACGGATCCTGCGGTCGAGGGAGGGCGCGTGACCGAATCCGTACTGTGCCTGGCCGCCGCCGTGCTCGCTGCTCCCGGTATCGACGCGCGCCGACGGCTCGAAAAACACACCGTTGTACTGCGGGCGACCCGGCGTCGTCCGAATCGAGTGCTCTGCGCGGTCGTCGTCGCGTCTGCCGGTGCCTTTCTCGTGGGAGCGGGCGCAGCCGTCGCGGTGGTGGTCGCAGCGGCGACGATCCTGTTCCGGCTGCGTCGTCGACAGCGGGCGACGCGGCTCGACACCGACCGTCGGATGCTGCTTTCGGGCCTCGACATGGTGATCGCGGAGCTGCAGGTCGGTGCGCATCCCGCCGACGCATGCGACACGGCTGCGAGCGAAACCACCGGGCCGACCTCGGACTCGCTGCGGGTTGCGGCGGCCAGGGCGCGACTGGGCGGATCTGCCTCCGACGGATTGCTGGGGGCAGCACGTGAATTCGACTCCACCGGGATCGGCGAGAGCCTCGTCCGGGTAGCCGACGCATGGTCGGTCTCCGACCGTCACGGCTTGGCGCTCGCGGAACTGTTGTCGGCCGCTCGCTCCGATCTCGCCGCCCGGATGCGGATCCGGACGCGGACGAATGCCGGTCTGGCCGGTGCGCGCGCCACCGCAACGGTTCTCGCTGCGCTACCCGTGCTCGGTGTGGCACTGGGCCAGCTCATGGGGGCATCACCGCTGACGACGCTCCTCGGCGACGGGCTCGGTGCCGTGCTGCTGGTGCTCGGCACGGTGCTCGTGTGCGCCGGATTGCTGTGGACCGACCGCATCGCCGACAGGGTCGGCCGATGACCGGCTCGATGGTGTTGCCGTCGTTGTGTCTTGCCGCGGCGCTGGTCGCGGTACCCGACGCGGGGACTCACCGGTTACATGCCGTGCACGGATCGCCGGGCCCTCCGCAGAGTGTCGCGGCCGATACCGCACAGGATCCGTATGCGATCGCCGCCGCGTTCGATCTCTTCGCGGCGTGCCTGCGGGCCGGGATGCCTGCCGCATCCGCGGCGGGTGTGGTTGCGGAGTCCGCGCCGCCCGTGCTCGGCGCAGCGCTCCGGCGGGGAGCCGACCGCCTGAAACTCGGTGCAGACCCGGCCGATGCGTGGTCGGCGGAAGGCGGCGCAGTCCTCGAAGACTTCGCTCGCGCAGCCAGGAGATCGGCGAGATCCGGTGCCCCACTGTCCGACATCGTGTCCGAACTCGCCGCGCGGCATCGCGCGGAGGCCGAGGACAAGGCCGCAGGCGATATCGAACGCGCCGGCGTGCTCGTGAGCGGGCCACTCGGCCTGTGCTTCCTCCCGGCGTTCGTGTGCCTGGGAATCGTGCCGGTGGTGATCGGCCTGGCCCGGGGCGTCCTGGGATCAGGGCTGTTGTGACGCCGATGCGGACCGTCCGCATCGGTAGAAAGGGGAGTTTCGTGTTCGTTGAATCCGCAGAAGAAGATCGGTCGTTCGCCCGCCGTGTCGTGAAGGTGGCGGCCGGCGACGACGGTATGTCGACGGCCGAATATGCCATCGGCACTATTGCCGCGGCGGCATTCGGCGCCGTGTTGTACACGGTCGTCACCGGGGATGGAATCGTGTCGGCGCTGACCGGCATCGTCGAACGAGCCCTCAACACCTCGGTGTGACGGGGTGGGCTCTTACTCGTCGCGCTGCTGCGCGGGACGAGGGTGGTGTGACCGTCGAGGCGGCGCTCGCGATCGCCTCACTGGTCACGGTTCTGACGTTGTGTCTCGGTGCGGTGCTCTGTGTTTCGCAGCAGGTGCAGTGCCAGGACGCCGCTCGTGAGGCGGCGCGACTGGTAGCGCGCGGTGACGAGGCCCGGGCGGTCGAGGTGGCTGCTCGGGTCGCGCCGCCGGGCGCGCACATCGAGGTGAGCGTGGAAGACGACCTCGTCGTAGCAACCGTCAGCGTCGACGCGCCGCTGCTCCCGATGGTGACCTTGACGGCCGACGCCGTTGCGGTCCGTGAACCGGGGGAGGTGTCGTGATGCGGGTGGATCTGCGCGAGGAGGGTGGCAGTGCCAGCATCCTCGGATGTTGCATCATGGCCGCGCTGATCGCGATCACCGCGACCGTTCTGCACGTCGGATCGGTTGTGGTGGTACGACACCGGCTGCAGGCCGCGGCAGACCTGGCGGCGTTGGCCGTCGCGTCGTCGCTCGACCGGGGTGCGACCGAGGCGTGTGCGGTCGCGGAAACGGTGACCGTCCGCATGGACGTGGGTGTGCGGAGTTGCCGGATCCACGGGTGGGACGCGGTGGTGGAGACCTACGCTCCGGTGTCGCCGCTGTTCGGCGACCGGGACGCATCGGCGATCGCCCGAGCGGGGCCTGCGCTCGGCGACGAACCGGCCACTCGGATCGGCGGTGGAGGGTGAGTGCCGAGTGCTTCGAGTACAGCGGTCAACAGTGCTGTCGCACCTGCCTTGTCGAGTGGGTCATTTCCGTTACCGCACTTGGGCGAGTGCACGCACGACGGGCATCCGTCGGTGCATTCGCATGCCTGTACCGCATCGCGGGTGGCGGTGAGCCACTGGATGATCCGTGAGAATCCGCGTTCGGCGAAACCGGCACCGCCCGGATGCCCGTCGTAGACGAACACGGTGGGCAGTCCGGTGTCGGCGTGCAGATCGGTGGATACGCCGCCGATATCCCCGCGATCACACGTCGCGACGAGCGGTAGCAATCCGATGGCGGCGTGCTCGGCGGCGTGCAGAGCACCCGGAACCCGCTCGGGTGTCAACCCGATCCGGTCGAGAAGTTCCGGGGTCACGGTGTACAGCACGGCGCGCGTGGGCAGGGTCTGTGCCGGCATGTCCAGTTCGACCTGGTCGAGTACCTCCCCGGAGGGGAGACGCCGGAGATAGGCGACCACCTGCCCGGTCACCTCGACGGCTGCCATCTGCACGGTCACGGGCCCGTACGTGCAGGTCTCCTTCACAGCGACGACTCGGATGTCGGTGACCTCGCGCACCGACGTCGACCACTCCGGATCCTCCGCGTGTACGAGTGCGACGCCGTCGTCGAGATGCAGTTCGTCGACGACGAAGCTCTCGCCCCGGTGGAGATGGACGGCGCCGGGATGGACAGTTGCGGGCGCACGCCCCGCCTCGACGGTGCCGAGCATCCGGCCGGTGTCGGCCTCGACGATCGCGACCTGATGGCCGATGCCGCCGCGGATATCGACCTGGGCGTGCGGGTGGGTATCCGGTGTGACGAACCAACCGTGCGGGCGCCGACGGATCAGACCCTGCTGTGCGAGGTCGGTGAGAAGGTCGTGAGCGTCGAACTGCCCGACTTCCGCGTGCGAGAGCGGCAACTCCAGCGCAGCGCACAGCAGTTGCGGCCCGAGTACATACGGATTCGCGGGGTCGGTCACGGTCGCCTCGACCGGCCTGTCGAGCAGCGCGTGCGGGTGGTGGACGAGATAGGTGTCGAGTGGGTCGTCGCGCGCGACGAGAACGACCAGGGAACCCTGGCCCCGCCGTCCGGCCCGGCCGCCCTGCTGCCAGAACGACGCCACGGTGCCGGGAAAACCGGCGACGACGACGGCGTCGAGTCCTGCGATGTCGACTCCGAGTTCGAGCGCATTGGTGGTCGCGACCCCGAGTAGCCGACCGTCGGACAGCGCAGCCTCCAGATCGCGACGATCCTCCGCGAGATACCCGGCGCGATAGGTCGCGACACGATCCACCAGGTCGGGTGCCGATTCGGTGAGCAGACGCCGCGTGCTCATCGCGGTGAGTTCCGCGCCGTGACGCGAACGGACGAATGCCAGCGTGCGGGCGCCTTCGACGACGAGGTCGGCGAGCAGCCGTGCCGCCTCGGCGCCTGCGGCGCGTCGCACGGGCGCCCCGTGCTCGCCGGTGACCTCCCGGAGCAGGGGCGGTTCCCACAGTGCGACAGTGCGCGGACCGTGTGGTGAACCGTCCTCGGTCACCTCTCGGCAGGGCGCCCCGATCAATCGTGAGGCGGCAGCTCCCGGGTCGGCAGTGGTTGCGGACGCCAGGATGAACACCGGGTCGGCGCCGTAGTGGTTCGCGAGGCGGCGCAACCTGCGGATGACCAGCGCGACGTGCGACCCGAAGACACCCCGGTACGAGTGGCACTCGTCGATCACGACGTAACGCAGTCGACGCAACAGCCGCGCCCAGCGTGCGTGACCAGGAAGTATCGCCAGGTGCAGCATGTCGGGGTTGGTGAAGATCCACCGAGAGTGGCTGCGCGCCCATCGACGCAGCTCGGTGGAGGTGTCGCCGTCGTACGCGCACGGATGCGCTGTCGACAGGTCGGGCGTCGCCCCGGTCAGCTCTGTGACGGCGCGCAGTTGGTCGGCGCCGAGGGCCTTCGTGGGCGAGAGATACAGCGCGGTGGCCTGTGGGTCGGACGCGAGGGCGGTGAGCACCGGAAGCTGGTAGGCGACGGATTTGCCCGACGCGGTACCGGTGGACACCACGACATTGCTGCCCCCGGCCGCAAGGTCGGCGGCGTCGATCTGGTGCAGCCAGGGCTTCGGCACACCGTGTTCGCGGAGCGCATCGACCACGGAATCGGCGGCCCAGTCCGGCCAGTGGGCGTGTTGCGCCTTCCGGGCAGGGAGCTCGGCGGTGTGGGTGAGGGGGTGCTCGTTCGACGGTGTCCCCGCGAGCAGCCTGTCGAGCAGCGCCTGTCCGTAGCCCGGGACTGTGGCTCCACCGGTGTCGATACCTGATGAACTGGTCACACGTCGGCTCCGGCTGGGATCGAATTCGGCACGGGAGGATGTGGCGCCGCGTAGCATGGTCGCCATACCTCTACCCGCCGGACATGCTACCGAGCGTCCTACAAGATCAGAATTTTGGCGCGATTGTGCCATACCTACTGTTGCGACTGCCCGGAACATGATTGACTGGCACGCGGTCGCAGCTTCTGTGTTCGTAGGCTTGAGAAAGTGCACGCTCGCAGGATCGATGGTTGCGGGCGGTGTGCTTTAGCTCTTCCAACGGGGGATTCGAAAGGTACAGCGGTCGGAATCGGGACCTGGCGGCCGCTGTCCCCAGCGGCTCGTCGAATCCGGTGTTAGAAAGAGAAGGAAAAGCATGGCACAGGGCACTGTGAAGTGGTTCAACGCGGAGAAGGGCTTCGGCTTCATCGCTCCGGAGGACGGCTCTGCCGACGTGTTCGTTCACTACTCCGAGATCCAGGGTGCCGGTTTCCGCACCCTCGAGGAGAACCAGCGCGTCGAGTTCGAGGTCGGACAGGGCACCAAGGGCCCGCAGGCCACCGGTGTGCGCGCCGTCTGATCCGACGCGCTCCATCGAGCACCTGTGAGGGTTTTCGCCCCACACTCCCACCGTCCCCTGTCGCCCCCGGCGATGGGGGACGATGGCTTTCGGGAGTGCAACATCGGGAAATGGCCACAGATGGAAAGGGCCACAGATTCAGGGAGGCGACAGTGAGTCAACTGTCCTTCTTCGGCGCCGACACCGCGCCGCCTGCATTGTCCGACCTCAGTGGGTTGCTGGCGGCGCAGGGACGGATCGTGATGCACACGGCCGACACGGCTCGGATCTCGGTGACGGTCGATGCGCCATGGCGTGCGTCCGCGATCGCCGACCGGATCGTCGCGACGGGTCTGACCGCAGAGATCGGTGCGACGCCGGGTGGGTTTCCGCTGGTGCGCACCGCAGACGGCCCCGAGCTCGTCCCGCTGGCGACCGCATGGTCGCGAGGCGGAATCAAGTACGTCCCGATCGGATGGGTGCCGAACGCGGGAGCGCTGAGGATCTGGTTCCTGGCCGCGGGCCGGATGGAGGTCGAAGGGGAGCGGTATGTCCTCGGGCTCGATCCGGATGCGCCCGGCACCCATGTCCCTCTCTCCGAGGCATTGATGCTTGCCGGAATCGCCCCCACCTTGATCAGCCCACATGGCGCCCCACCAGGGCTGAGAGTATCGGGGCCGCGCCGCATCTCGCGGCTCGACGAGAGCATCGGAGCACCCCCGGACCATCCCGAAGCCCGCGCGATCTGGCCTCGTCACGAGCACTTCGAGCACCACATGTGACGAGCGATCGACAGAGTGTGTGCGACCCTGTGTGTGACCGAGTCGGGGAGACAGGGTCGGTATACATGTCTTCGAGAGCAGGCATGTCGGCAAAAGGGAAGGTTCGGGCGTCACGGTGGCAGCACGGGACAAGGGCACGTCGGACAACGCGTCGGGCACGCGTCGACTCGTCATCGTCGAATCTCCGACAAAGGCGAAGAAGATCGCCCCCTACCTGGGGCGCAACTATGTCGTCGAAGCCTCCGTGGGGCATATCCGCGACCTTCCACGCGGTGCAGCGGACGTCCCCGCCAAGTACAAGGGCGAGTCGTGGGCTCGACTGGGCGTCGATGTCGATCATGATTTCGAGCCGCTGTACGTCGTCAGCCCCGAGAAGAAGTCGAAGGTCACCGAGCTCAAGTCGCTCCTGAAGGACGCCGACGAGCTCTACCTCGCCACCGACCCCGACCGCGAGGGCGAAGCCATCGCGTGGCATCTCCTCGAGACGCTCAAGCCGAAGGTCCCTGTCCGCAGGATGGTCTTCCACGAGATCACCGAATCCGCGATCCGCGCTGCCGCCGAGAACACCCGGGAGCTCGACACCGACCTGGTCGACGCGCAGGAAACCCGGCGCATCCTCGATCGTCTGTACGGCTACGAGGTCAGCCCGGTGCTGTGGAAGAAGGTCATGCCGAGACTGTCGGCGGGCCGAGTCCAGTCCGTCGCGACCCGCGTCATCGTGCGCCGCGAACGTGAGCGCATGGCGTTCACGTCCGCCGAATACTGGGACATCGCCGCGACCATGGATGCCGGTGCCGACGCGAGTCCCCGCTCGTTCGGCGCACGCCTCGTCAACGTCGATGGGTCTCGCGTCGCGGCAGGTCGTGATTTCGGTCCCGATGGCGCTCTGAAGTCGGACAGTGTCGTCGTGCTCGACGAGGCAAACGCTCGTCGACTCGCCGACGCGTTGTCCGGTGCCGCGCTGACGGTGTCGTCGGCCGAGAGCAAGCCGTACACGCGCAAGCCCTACGCACCGTTCATGACGTCGACGCTGCAGCAGGAAGCCGGCCGCAAGCTTCGGTTCTCGTCCGAGCGCACGATGCGCATCGCACAGCGGTTGTACGAGAACGGCTACATCACGTACATGCGTACCGATTCGACGACGTTGTCCGAGTCGGCGATCACCGCGGCGAGGTCGCAGGCCACCCAGTTGTACGGCGCCGAGTACGTCCACGCGACACCCCGCCAGTACACCCGCAAGGTCAAGAATGCGCAGGAAGCGCACGAAGCGATCCGGCCGGCCGGCGACGTCTTCGCTACTCCGGGCGAACTGCACGCGCGGCTCGACGCCGACGAGTTCAAGCTGTACGAGCTGATCTGGCAGCGCACGGTCGCGTCGCAGATGGCCGACGTCCGCGGAACCACACTCACCCTCCGCATCACCGGCACTGCCGGGACGGGTGAGGTATGCACCTTCTCGTCGTCGGGTCGCACGATCACGTTCGCCGGCTTCCTCAAGGCCTACGTCGAAAGCGTCGACGAAGAGGCAGGCGGTCAATCGGACGACGCCGAGTCGCGTCTGCCCAACCTCAGCGAAGGCGCGGCGGTCATCGCGACGAAGCTCGATCCGGATGGGCACTCGACCAACCCGCCCGCCCGATTCACCGAAGCGAGTCTGATCAAGACCCTCGAAGAGCTGGGTATCGGGCGTCCGTCCACGTACGCCTCGATCATCAAGACGATCCTCGACCGCGGGTACGTCTACAAGCGCGGCAGTGCGCTGGTGCCGTCGTGGGTGGCGTTCGCGGTGATCGGTCTGCTCGAGGCTCATTTCGGTCAGCTCGTCGACTACGACTTCACCGCGGGCATGGAGGACGATCTCGACGAGATCGCCTCCGGTCAGGAACAGCGGACTGCCTGGCTGTCCAGGTTCTACTTCGGTGGCGAGCACGGCGACGAGGACTCGGTCGCGCGTAAGGGCGGCCTGAAGAAGCTGGTCGGGCAGAACCTCGAGGACATCGATGCCCGCGAGATCAACTCGATCCGGTTGTTCGACGATGCCGAAGGTCGCGAGATCCACGTGCGGGTGGGCCGGTTCGGTCCGTACCTCGAACGGATGGTCGTCGACTCGGACAACCCGGACGGCGATCTCATCTCGCAGCGTGCGAATCTCCCCGAGGATCTGCCGCCGGACGAACTGACCCTCGAATACGCGGAGAAGTTGTTCTCGACTCCGCAGGAGGGGCGGGTTCTCGGGGTCGATCCGGGGACCGGGCACGAGATCGTGGCCCGTGAGGGACGGTTCGGTCCGTACGTCACCGAGTTGCTGCCGGAGCCGAAGCCCGAACCCGAACCTGATGTCACTCCTGTCCCGGTCGAAGAGCTGACGACCGGCGGCGCAACGAAGACCGCGACCAAGACGGCCGCGAAGAAGGCAGCCAAGAAGGCGCCCGCGAAGAAGGCGGCCAAGAAGGCCACCGGCCCGAAGCCGCGGACGGCATCGCTCCTCAAGACGATGGAGCTGTCGTCCGTCACGCTCGACGACGCCCTGCGGTTGCTGTCGCTGCCGCGCATCGTCGGTGTCGATCCCGAATCCGGTGACGAGATCACCGCACAGAACGGCCGCTACGGTCCGTATCTGAAGAAGGGCACCGATTCGCGGTCGTTGGCGACCGAAGAACAGATGTTCACGGTCACCCTCGACGAAGCCCTGAAGATCTACGCCGAGCCGAAGCGCCGCGGACGTCAGGCTGCTGCTGTTCCACCGCTGCGCGAACTCGGCGTGGACCCGATCAGCGAGAAGCCGATGGTGATCAAGGACGGTCGTTTCGGTCCGTACGTCACCGACGGCGAGACCAATGCGAGCCTGCGTAAGGGCGACGAGGTCGGCACGATCACCGACGAACGCGCATCCGAGCTGTTGGCGGATCGTCGTGCCCGGGGTCCAGCGAAGAAGACCACCAAGAAGGCGGCGAAGAAGGCTCCGGCCAAGAAGACCGCAGCCAAGAAGACCGCAGCCAAGAAGGCTCCGGCCAAGAAGGCTGCCGCGAAGAAGACCGCAGCCGAGGGGACGACCGACTGATCCGCCCGGACCGAAGTCGTCGGTGTCGATCGCTACGCTGAGCCCCATGCCCGGTGTCTTCGATCGTCTCGTCGGTCAACGCGATGTCGAGACCGACCTCGTCAGCGCGGCCGTGGCCGCACGCACCGGCGATTCCGGCTCTGCGATGACGCATTCCTGGCTGTTCACCGGTCCGCCCGGATCGGGTCGCTCGGTCGCTGCTCTGTGCTTCGCCGCGGCACTACAGTGCACAGACGACGCAGCCCCCGGGTGCGGTCGCTGCCACGCATGCACCACGACGATGGCGGGCACGCACGGCGACGTCCGACGCGTCGTTCCCGAAGGTCTGACCATCAGCGTCAAGGCGATGCGCGCGATCGTGCAGGTCGCGGCGAGGCGGCCGAGTACCGGGCGTTGGCAGATCGTGGTGATCGAGGATGCCGACCGCCTCACCGAAGGCGCCGCGAACGCTCTGCTCAAGGTCGTCGAGGAACCGCCACAGCGCACGGTGTTCCTTCTGTGCGCCCCGTCGGTCGACCCGGAAGACATTTCGGTGACCCTGCGGTCGAGGTGCCGACACGTCGGGCTCATCACTCCGAGCGTCGACTCGATCGCCCAGGTCCTCCGCGACGTCGACGGAATCCCCGCAGATGCAGCGCAGTGGGCCGCTTCGGTCAGTGGTGGTCACGTCGGCCGTGCTCGGCGTCTCGCCACAGACCCGGTTGCGCGCGACAACCGCACACGTGCGCTCGATGTCGCCGGCGCAGTGCTGCGACCCTCCACCACCTATACCGCTGCGGACGAACTCGGCAAGAGCGCGGAGGTCGAGGCCAAAGAGATCAGCGCCGACCGCGACGAACGGGAAACCGAAGAGCTCAAGACCGCACTCGGCGCGGGCGGTACCGGCAAGGGTGCCGCCGGTGCGCTGAGAGGTTCGGCGGGAGTACTCAAAGAACTCGAACGCACCCAGAAGTCGCGCAAGACCCGCACCGAGCGCGACATCATGGACCGCGCGCTCATCGACCTCGCCGGGCTGTACCGGGACGCCCTCGCGCATTCGATGGGCGCGGCTGCGACGCCCAACCACCCCGACATGGCAGACCGCGCCCGCGATCTCGCATCTCGGACACGGGCCGAGGGGCTGCTCGACTGCATCGAGGCGATCCTCGAATGCCGCGAGGCGCTCGCGCAGAACGTCAAACCACGCTTCGCGCTGGCCGCGATGGCAGCTCGCCTGAGCGCAGCGTTCCGGTGATCACGCTGCCGGTTTGCATCGGGCGGGGGGTTTTCGGCTAGACTTCGGTCGCCGCAAGGCGCGCTGCCTTAGCTCAGTCGGTAGAGCATTTCACTCGTAATGAAAAGGTCGAGAGTTCGATTCTCTCAGGCAGCTCAGAGACGAAGGCCCCGTCCCCACAGGG